>CAZTGQ010000008.1:493-15501 GCA_964613345.1 uncultured Acidaminococcales bacterium
TCCTGTTCTCATTTTATGCCGGAGGGACTTTTTATGCGGATGCTAAAGGAAGCGGCAACAGATGCAGCTGTAAGCTTAAGGCAAATTGAGGCCCGGCAGCAAGCTCCGGATCATCCCATTCACTACAGTGTGCCAGAAACTAATTACTTGAAATTCTATATTTTCCAGGTAGTATAAAAATTAGCAAAAATTTAACATTTCTCCAATAGGAGAATGACTGAAAAAATGTTACAATAAAACCGTGAGGAGTGTGTTCCATGTTGAAAAAAATGCTAGCCCTAGGTGGTTTGTTGGTGGTGTGCCTGAATTTCGCCCTTACTATGCCTAAGGCAGAGGCTGCTTTTACCCAGGATAAATATAAAAATTCCAGTATTTATGTGATTACCTTGGAAGAAAATGTGGCTCTGTACGCAGAGCCTGTTTTGGATAGCTTAATTTTGGGTATTTATCCTAAGGGCACTTCTTTTGTGCCTATTAATCAGCATAAAAGTGAAGCTGACGGAACCTTATATAATTTAGTAATTAGGGCAGATGGTGCAGTAGGTTGGGTTATAGCGGATAAAGTGGCTATCACTCGTAAATAACAAAAGCGCCCCATAAGGGGCGTTTTTTTCTCCCGGGAGGGGACGCTATGACAGCAAAGGAAGAAGACCAAAAGGCCATGGTACGGGAAGATGGTCACCAGGAGGCAGTAAAAAAGGAAGCTATTAAAAATGAACAGGAACAAGCTGTCCGAGAAGAACTGGTTTTAAAGCAGGAAGCTCCCCAGGATATGGATGCCATGGAGGAGGAAGTACAGAACAATCTATTGCTGGCTTTAGAAACCAAGGACAATAAGGCTGTTTTAGACATGGTAGAAGAGGTCCATCCTGTAGATATTGCTTTAGCTATGAAGGATATCGAGGATGGAGACATTCTGTATTTGACCTCTCTTTTAAGTGCTGAAACTATGGCTAATATTTTGGAACAAGCTGAGGAAGATGTCCAGGACCACGTGATGAGCATTTTAGACGTGAACAGGATTTTAAGCATTTTCCAACATATGTCCAAGGATGATATCGTTGATATTTTGGGTGAGATGCAGGCCAATAGACGAAAAGAGATTGTCAATCTCATGAAGTCAGGCGACCAGCTGACCATTCGCAGTCTATTAGGCTATGGAGAAAATACTGCCGGTGGTATTATGACTACGGAGTATATTTCTGTGAGAGAGACCTTGACTGTCAGCCAGGCCTTAGAAAAGGTTAAGGAAATTGCTCCTGCTACGGAAGAAATAAATACGATTTATGTTTTAAATGCCAGAAAACAGCTAGTGGGTACAGTTTCTATTAGAGAGCTTTTAGTAGCTAAAAATTACGACGTGATTAAGGATATCATGGAGGACAATGTTATTTCTACTGAACCGGAAACGGATCAGGAGGAGGTAGCACATTTGGTTTCTAAGTATGACCTGCATGCTATTCCGGTAGTAAACAAACGTAAGGGTCTTTTAGGTATTATTACTGTCGATGATATTATTGACGTTATCGAGGAAGAAAACACCGAGGATATCTTAAAGCTAGGTGGTGTTAGCAAGGAAGAAAGCGTGAACAGTACTCTATGGGAGTCGGTGAAAATGCGTCTGCCCTGGCTAGCTATTAACCTACTGACCGCTTTTTTAGCTGCAGCCACTGTGTCTATTTTTGAAGATACAATCGCTAAGGTGGTAGCCTTGGCGGCAGCCATGCCCATTGTGGCAGGTATGGGAGGAAATGCAGGAACACAGACCTTAGCTATTGTGGTTAGGGGCATTGCTCTAGGAGATGTGAAGCTAGAGGGAAATAAGCTGCGCATAGCCAAGGAGCTTTTTGTAGGTATTGCTAACGGAGCAGTAACAGGAGCTATTGCCGGTTTAGCTATCTATACCATGTATGGTAATTGGTATTTAAGCTTGATTATATTTGTGGCTATGATAGCCAATCTGATGATTGCAGGCTTCTTCGGCTTTGTAGTACCTGTTATCTTAAAGGCCTTTGATTTGGACCCTGCGGTGGCCTCCAGTATTTTTATTACCACAGCTACTGATGTCTTTGGTTTCTTTATCTTTTTAGGGCTGGCTCAATTGTGTTTGCCCTACCTTTTGCGTTAAAGATATGCTATAATTAAAAATCATAAACAAAGGAGTGTTTCGCATGAATAAGAAAGCAGAAAAATGGGAAAGCTTTTTAACGGAAAATAAAATCGATTGTTTTGGCAAGGAGGAAATAGAGGGTGAAATTCACCCCATGCTATATAGAGCATTTTTGGAAGTAAAGGGTCAGAAGCTACCCTCTCTTTTAGTTTTAGATGATAGTATTTACACCATGTTCCAGGTTTTAATTGCTACCAAGGTAGTTACAGATACGAATAAGAGTGCAGTGGAAAATATTTTGAATAGCTATAACAGGAAATTTAAGGTGTTTAAATACTATGTTAACGACAACGGTGATATTTGCCTAGAAAGCTGCATGCCTTCTACGGCAGAAAGCTTCGATGCTACCATTATCCAAGCTGTTATTGATGTGGTCTTAAAGCATTTGACCGAAGAATATCCTAAACTCATGAAGGAGCTTTGGGGCAACTAAAATTTCTCCCAGCCGTGTTTTTTGCGACTGGGATTTTTTCCAACAGTTTAAGAGGAGCATAGACATGACACAATTTGGCTTAAGTCAAAAAGAGGTAGAGGTTTCTTTGGCAGAGCACGGTAATAATAGCTTAACTCAGCCTCCTAGAGAGACCTTTGGGCAAAAGCTGGTGAGTAATTTAGGTGACCCTATTATTAAGATTCTTATTTTGGCTTTGATTATTAATATTATCTTCGTTTTTACCGGTCATGGGGATTGGATTGAAACAGCGGGTATCTTCCTTGCTATTATGCTGGCTACAGTGGTTAGCACCTATTCAGAATTTAGCAATGAGTCCGCCTTCCAAAGACTGCAGGAGCAGGCCAGTCGTATTACCTGTAAGGTGTGGCGGGATGGCGTTCCTACAGAAATAGGCATTGATGATTTAGTCATGGGTGATGCTGTTATTCTTCAAGCCGGAGATAAAGTTCCTGCTGATGGAGTTCTTTTAGAGGGTAGTCTTAAGGTGGACCAAGCTGCTTTAAATGGCGAGAGCGAAGAAGCTGGTAAGAGTCCGTTGCCAAGCGGCACTGAGCTTCAAGATAAAATTGACTTTTTAGATCCATATAAGCTGTATCGAGGCTCCGTAGTAGTGGAAGGTCAAGCCGTGATGGAGCTTTTAGTAGTTGGGGATCACTCCGTCTATGGTAAGCTGACACAGGAATTAAAGGACGATGATAGACAAAGTCCTTTGAAGGTTAAATTAACGCACTTAGCGGGACAACTAAGCAGGGTGGGGTATTTAGGCGGGTTTTTGATTATGCTGGCCGTTATGCTCAGAAATATTTTGCTGGCGCCCTCTGTAGCTGAATATTTCAGTAATGTACCAAGAGTTCTTCAAGATGCAATTGGGGCTCTGGTACTGGGCATTGTTATTATTGTTATGGCTGTGCCTGAGGGATTACCCCTGATGATTGCCTTGGTTTCCTCTCTTAATATGAAAAAAATGCTGAAGGACAATGTCCTAGTGCGTAAGCTGGTGGGTATTGAAACGGCGGGAAGTCTTAATTTGCTTTTCACGGATAAAACAGGAACTATTACTAAGGGAAAGCTAGAGGTGGTGGATTTTCTTTTGGGAGATGGGAGGAGCTTTCCTTCTTTCGACCAATTGCCGGAGAAAATCAAGGGACTAACTTATGCCAACTGCCTTTTAAACACCTCCGCAGCAGTAGCAGAGGGTAAGGTTATTGGTGGTAATATGACTGAGACAGCTCTCAGTAATTATCTGGGCTGTTATCAGGTGGACCTGAATTTGGCAAAAAAGCATTTTGTACCCTTTAATAGCAGCAATAAATATTCTTGGGCCTATGTAGAAGGACGGGATAATTTCTGCCTAATTAAGGGGGCACCGGAAAGGCTTATGCCTGCGGCAGATTGGTATTTTACTGCTGAGGGTGAAAAGCTGGCCTTAACTGTGGATATGAAAAGAGCCTTGGACCAAAAAATGGTGGAATACGCCGGTAATTCTATCAGAATGCTGGGACTTTTTACTCGTTTAGGGCAAATCGCCGGAGAAAAGGTACCGGGTAATGGACTTAGTTTAGTCGGTATTGCTTGTATTAGAGATGATATTAGGCCAGAAGCTGTAGAAGCTATTGCTGAGGTGCATAGAGCAGGCGTACAAATAGTAATGATTACAGGTGACCGCAAGGAAACCGCCATTGCTATTGCTAAGGATGCCGGACTTTTATGCAAGGAAACGGATATAGCTTGGTCTTCCGATGATTTGAGCCAAATGAGTGATGAGCAAATCAGTCAGCAGCTACTTAATTTAAGAGTAGTGGCCAGAGCTTTGCCTATGGATAAATCCAGATTGGTGCGTATAGCTCAGGAAAAGGGCCTTGTAGTCGGCATGACCGGCGATGGGGTGAATGACTCACCTGCACTGAAAAAAGCTGATGTGGGCTTTGCTATGGGCAGTGGGACGGAGGTAGCTAAGGAGGCAGGGGATATTGTTATCCTAGATGATAATTTCCTCAGCATTAAGCAGGCTATTCTCTATGGAAGAACTATCTATAATTCCCTGTGCAAATTTATTACTTTTCAGCTCACCATTAATTGCTCTGCGGTGCTGATAAGCTTTTTGGCACCCTTCTTTAATATTGCCAGACCCTTAACCATTACGCAAATTCTTTGGATTAACCTCATTATGGATACCTTAGCAGCTCTAGCCTTTGGTGGAGAGCCTGCTTTGGAAAAATACCTGGAGGAAAAGCCCAAGAGGAGAGAGGCGCCTATTGTTAGTGCTAAGATGAAGGAGTATATTCTAGCCAGTGGTCTGACTATGACAGTTATTTCTTTACTCTTTTTTAAATGGGATATAGTTGATAGACTTTTTAGAGATGCACCTAATCATATCTACACCTATACAGGCTTTTTCTGCGCCTATGTTTTTATGGCGGTTGTAAATGGCTTCCATGTGCGTACGGAAAGCTTTAATCTCCTAAATAACCTGGACAAGAATAAAGGCTTTATGGAAATTTGTGCCTTGATTGTGGTTATTCAAGTGGCTATGACCTATGTAGGAGGACGTATTTTAAGAGTAACGCCTCTTAATGGTGGGGAGTGGCTTGTAGTAGTAGGTATTTCTCTCTTGGTATTAGTGGAGGGTTATATTTTTAAACTTATAGTTAGAAAATAAAAAATGGCTGTAATTCAGATAAATTCTGGATTACAGCCACAGCTTACTCTATTTATTTTCCGGTAAAATTTCTAGGAGAATTTCCAAAACCCTATGCTTATTAGTTTTGTTTACAGTGACGCGGATATTACCACAGGTGAAGGTATCGTTTTTGTGGGGGATATCTCCTAGGGTTTCTACTACCCAGCCACTAATAGAATTATTTTCCAGACCATAGCGGTCAATATCTAAATTCAGATATTTAAACAAGTCATGTACGGAGGAGTTTTGCAGATTGGAATTACAGGAAATAAGGTACTTGTGATCACCAACTTTGTGGAAGGAGCTGACAACCTTATCATGCTCATCCCAAATTTCTCCTACCAATTCTTCTACAATATCTTCGGTGGTCACAAGGCCTCTAGGTGTACCATAGCTATCTAGGACAATGGCCATTTCCACCTTAGTATCCTGGAGGGTTTTCATGACTAAGGATATTTTTGTAGAGCTATGAACATAGGCAATGTTTTTAACTATGCGCTCCAGTTTAAAATCAGGATTATTGATGTAGGAGGTAAAAAAATCCTTGGCGTGGATAATGCCAATAAATTCCTTGTCATCTGCTTTGTATACCGGCAGACGGGAAAAGCCATGGGAGGTAAAGGTAGTAAGAGCCTCCTGATTACCGTCTAAAATATCAACAGAAACCATATCAACTCTCGGTGTCATAATTTCACGAACCCTGATATCGCTAAACTCAATAGCTGACTTAATGAGCTCACTATCCTGCTTGTTAATAGCACCATCGTTTTCTACTTCATCCACCATGAGCAGAAGCTCATCCTCAGTAAGCGCTCGGGAGGAGGTGCTGGTTAGAAAATGGCTTAATAGCTTTTTAAGAAGCTTGAAGCAAAGTGTTATGGGGGTTAAGATAAAAACAAAAACCCTGAGCAGGGGGGTACACTTTATAGCAATTTTTTCCGGTAAATCCTTAGCGGCACTCTTAGGTAGTATTTCACCAAAAATGAGCACTACAATGGTGGTGACCATGGTGGCTAGGGCAAGTCCGCTAGCACCAAAGTAGGCTGTAAATATGGCCGCAGAAATAGAGGCTGCTGCAATATTTACAATGTTGTTGCCAATTAAAATGGCGGAGAGAACTCCGTCAAAGTTGGCCAGGAGCTTTAGCACCTTACTTGCCTTTAGGTCACCTTTTTTAGCCAGTTTTTTAAGCCTCAGCTTGCTACAGGAGGTGAGAGCTGTTTCTGAGGCTGAAAAGAAACCGGATAATAAAATTAGTATGATTAATATAAGGGTCAGGCTTTCTAGGGAGCCTATATTTTCTTGCATTTTTACGCCGCCTTTCTAGACTGGCTATATTATATGGAAAAAAGAAGAGGAGGTCAATCTCTATGTGTGATAATAAAAACATAATGATTACTCCTAAGGAAATTATTAAAACTCGTCGCAGAAGTATTGCTCTCATTATTAACAGTAAGGGGGAGCTTATTGTTAGAGCACCTTACTATGTTAATAAGACTGCGGTGTTAGAATTTGTTGCTCATAAACAGGACTGGATTCATAAACAGCTTCAGCTTGTGGAGCAGGAAAAAGAGTGCTGTCAGCCTCTTTCCTTGGCGGAAAAAGAAAAAATCAGCATTTTGGGACAGACTTATTATCTTACCCTGCAGGAGGTGCCTCAAATTACCGTCCAGGGAGAAAATCTGCTTTTGCCTTTTAATGTTAAGAACAAGGATGTGGAGGAGTATCTAAAAAGCAGACTTTTGCCCTTGGTCACGAGGCTTGTGCAAATATTTGCTCGGGTTATGGAGGTGACACCGCTGGCAGTATCCTTGTCAGGCGCGAAAACCAAGTGGGGGTCCTGCAGCTACACTAACAGATTGAAGTTTTCCTGGCATTTATGCTTCTGCCCCTTGGAGGTGATAACCTACGTGGTAGTTCATGAGCTAAGTCATATTAAGTATAAGAGTCATAATAAGCAGTTTTGGCAGCAGGTGGAGGAGGTCCTTCCTTCCTATAGGGAACAAGAGGACTGGCTAAAAGCCCATCGACGTATTATGGATATCCTCTAAAGGTAAAGTTCACATATTCTTTACTTTCTCCCTTTTACTATATAATTGAGCTCTGTGTTATAATATAATAAGACAGAATACTACAAAAACGGAGGCCCATAATGAAGATTACTTTTTTAGGCGCGGATAGAACAGTAACAGGCTCTTGTCACATGCTAGAGGTAAACGGAAAAAAAATTCTTTTTGATTGTGGTATGTTTCAAGGACCAAAGATTATTCGTAATTTAAATCGCAAGCCTTTTAATTTTAATCCGGCGGAAATTGATGCTGTGGTGCTTAGCCACGCTCATATTGACCATAGTGGTCTATTGCCTAAGCTGGTGAAAGAAGGCTTTAAAGGAAAGATTCACTCCACTAATGTGACCAGAGAGCTGTGCGAAATTCTTTTGCCAGATTGCGGTCATATTCAAGAATCGGATGCCCAGATGCAAACCAGAAAGGGTCAAAGAGCCGGTTTAGAAGAGGTTCTGCCTCTTTATACGGTGGATGATTCTTATGCTTGTCTGCAGCATTTTGTAGGACATGACTATAATGAAACCTTTGAGCTTTATCCCGGTATTAGTATTCGTTATAGGGTAGCAGGACATATTTTAGGCAGTGCTATTGTTAATATTGAGGTTACAGAAAATAATAAAACAACTAAAATTATTTTTAGTGGAGATTTAGGCCAGCCTAATGTACCCATTTTAGATGACCCTTATCAGGTTTCCGGGGCGGATTTTATTATTACGGAGTCCACTTATGGTAACAGGGTTCATGAAATCGCCGACAGAGAGCAGGAGCTTTTGGACATTATGACTGAAGCCTTAGCTAAAGGGGGAAATGTTATTATTCCCGCCTTTGCTGTAGGTCGTACCCAAATGATGCTTTATTATTTTCAAAAGATGATGAGCGCCAAAAAAATTCCGGTAGTGCCCATTATGATAGATAGCCCCATGGCCATTAAGGCCACTCAGGTGATGCTTTATAACCCAGAGGAATATGATGAAGAAGCACAATCCATTTATCAAAAGCAGGGCGGCAAATTAATTGATATGCCTAACGTGAAGTATACAGAGACGGCAGCAGAGTCCAAGGCTATTAATGAAACACCGGGACCTATGATTATTATATCTGCCAGTGGTATGGCGGATGCCGGACGTGTACTCCACCATTTGAAGCATAATCTGTGGCGGAAGGATTCCAGCGTGATTTTTGCTGGTTATCAGGCAGAGGGCAGTTTAGGCAGGCTTTTGACCAGTGGTGCCAAGAAGGTCAGAATCATGGGCGAAGAAATTACTGTGGCTGCTAAAATCTATAATATGACAGGTTTTTCTGCTCACGCAGACAAGAACCAAATGATGGACTTTTATAAAGGAATGGAGAATAAGCCTCATGCCTTTTTCGTAGTTCATGGTGAATATGATGCCCAAACCGCTTTTGCTGATTCCTTGCGCAATGAGCTGGGCGCTAATACCTTTATTCCCAACTATGGTGATAGTGTAATTATTGACGGTACGGATTGGAAGGTCGAGGAATCCAGTATTATTCTGGCAGAGCCACAAATCCAGAGCCTGAGAGAGTATCTCCGTGGCTTCGAAAAAGATTGGCTCCTTTATAAGGCTAAAATTGACCAGATTGCTCTGCACGATACTAAACGAGTAGAGGATATTAGAGCAAAACTGGACAAAATGAAGAAATATATGGAAGATGTAATGAAGACCTTGTAAAAATATTTGACACATGTTCGTAAAAAGACTATAATTATTTAGTCATAAAACAACTTTAGATGAGGATGCTTATTGACAAGCATCCTCATTATTTTATCTGTGAAGGAGAACAACGGTAATGATTAGAAACGATTTACGTAATATCGCAATTATCGCCCACGTTGATCATGGTAAGACTACCTTGGTAGATGCCATGTTAAAGCAAAGCGGTGTATTCCGTGCTAATGAGCGTGTGCAGGAAAGAGTCATGGACTCTAACGATCAGGAAAGAGAAAGAGGTATTACCATCCTTTCTAAAAACACTGCCGTTATGCATGGTGACACAAAAATTAATATTCTAGACACCCCCGGTCACGCTGACTTTGGTGGTGAGGTAGAGCGCGTTTTGACTATGGTTGATGGCGTTTTACTTTTAGTAGATGCTTACGAAGGCCCTATGCCCCAGACTAAGTATGTGCTGAGAAAGGCTTTGGAGCAAAATTTAAAGCCTATCGTAGTAATTAATAAAATTGACCGTCCGGACCAGAGAGTGGAAGAAGTAGTGGACGAGGTTTTGGATTTGTTCATTGAGCTTAATGCTAATGATGAGCAATTAGAATTCCCTGTAGTTTATGCTTCTGCTAAGGCCGGTGTTGCTAAATTGTCCATGGACGATGACAGTGATAATTTAGAGCCTTTGTTTAAGGTTATCCTAGCTAATATTCCTGCCCCCGATGTAGAGAAGGATGCTCCCCTACAATTGCTGGTTAATACCTTGGATTACGATGATTATGTAGGTCGTATTGTAGTAGGACGTATCGTTCGCGGTACTATTCATAATGGGGAAAATATTACCCTTATGCATGAGGATACCGCAAAGAAGCAGAAGATAGGTCGTCTTTATACCTATCAAGGACTGAAGAGAACAGAAACTCAAGAGGCCTCTGCCGGTGATATTATTGCTTTAATTGGTTTGCCTGATGCAGAAATCGGTGATACCATTGCTGATGCAGAAAATCCTGAAATCCTCAAGGGTATCAAAATAGACGAGCCTACCTTGTCCATGCTTTTTACCGTGAACAACAGCCCCTTTGCAGGTCAAGAGGGTGAATTTGTTACCAGTCGTCATTTAAGAGAACGTCTTTTCAAGGAAATGGAAACCAACGTAAGCATGAAGCTAGAAGAAACAGATGCAGCGGATTCCTTTAAGGTTTCCGGTCGTGGAGAGCTGCATATTTCTGTTTTAATTGAGTCCATGCGTCGTGAAGGCTATGAATTACAGGTTGGTAAGCCTAAGGTAATTATGCACAAGGACGAAAATGGCCAGCTAAAGGAGCCTATGGAGGCTTTGACTATTGATGTGCCTCAAGATTACATGGGTGCAGTTATGGAAGGCTTGGGTCTGAGAAAAGCTGAATTACAAAATATGACGGAGATGGCCGGCTATCTGCGTATGGAATTTATTATTCCTGCTCGTGGTCTTATTGGCTTTAGAAATCAGTTCTTAACTGATACTAAGGGTAATGGTATTATGAATCACGTTTTTGCCGGTTGGGGCGATTACAAGGGTGATATTCCAGGCAGAACCAGAGGCTCCTTGGTAGCCTTTGAAACCGGTGAAACCACTGCCTATGGTATTGATAAGTGTCAGGAGCGCGGTGTTATGTACATTGTTCCCGGACAGAAAATTTATGAGGGCCAAATCATTGGCGAAAATACTCGCGAGGATGATATGGATGTTAATCCTTGTAAGAAAAAGCATGTTAGTAATATGCGTGCTTCCGGCTCCGATGACAGCGTACGCTTAATTCCTCCTCAAACCTTCTCCTTGGAGCAGGCTATTGAGCATATTAATGATGATGAAACCGTAGAGGTTACTCCTAAGAGCATTCGTATGAGAAAAGCTATTTTGGACAGAACTGAAAGAGGTCGTCAACGCTCTAGAAACAAAAAATAATATTGAGGAGAAGGTAACTTCTCTTAGGAGGTCCATTAATGCTAAGCGCATAGCTTAGCGTTAATGGACCTCTTTTACTTTGCACCTTGACCTATGCTATAATTAGGCATTAAAGCTAGGAGAAAAATTATGGAAGAACAATTTGTGCATTTACATACCCATACCCAGTATAGTCTTTTGGATGGTGCCGCTAAGATTCCGGAATTAGTAGCCTATGCCAAGCAGCTAGGCATGCCTGCTTTAGCTATTACGGACCATGGAGTTATGTATGGCGTTATTGAATTTTATAGGGAATGCCTGTCCCAGGGTATTAAACCGATTATAGGCTGCGAGGTTTATATTACCTCAGGCTCTCGTTTTGATAAGAGCTTAGGCAGTAGGGATAAGCTGCACCATTTAATCTTATTGGCGGAAAATAATGAAGGTTACCAAAACCTCATGAAGCTAGTTTCCTTAGGTGAGGTGGAGGGCTTTTATTACAAGCCCAGAATAGATAAGGATATTCTTCGCCAATATAGTAAGGGATTAATATGCCTTAGTGCCTGTGTGGCAGGAGAGCTTCCCAGGCATATTATCCGTGGAGAGATGGAGTCAGCGGAGGAATGTCTTAAGGAATATTTGTCTATTTTCGGCAAGGAAAATTATTTTTTAGAAATTCAAAATCATGATTTGCCGGAAGAGAAAATAGTGGCCCAGCAGTTAAGAATTTGGGCAGAGAAATATGAGCTGGGACTTGTGGCCACCAATGACCTTCATTATGTGCGGAGAGAGGATGCTGCAGGTCAGGATATCTTGCTTTGTATTCAAACTAATTCTCAATATACGGATCCTAATAGAATGCGTTTTAACAATGATATGTATTATTTAAAAAGTCGTCAGGAGATGGAGGAAAGATTCCCTGGAGAAAAAGAGGCTTTTGATAATACGCTTAAGATTGCTGCCAGATGTAAGGTTAAATTAGAATTTGGCCACTTATTATTGCCGGAATTTCCCCTGCCTGAGGGGGAAACCTCCATGGATGATTACCTGCGCACTCTTTGCGAGGAGGGTTATGGCGCAAGGTATGCTAAGGATGACCAAAAGGCCAGAGAACGATTAGAATACGAACTGGGTATTATTAAGCAAATGGGATATTCCGGCTATTTTCTTATTGTGTGGGATTTCATTAATTATTGCCGCACACATGATATTCCAGTAGGACCGGGACGTGGTAGTGCAGCTGGTAGTATAGTTGCCTATTTAACAGGTATTACTAATATTGATCCACTGCCTTATAATTTGATTTTTGAGCGGTTTTTAAATCCGGAGCGGGTCAGCATGCCTGATATTGATACGGATATTTGTTACGTGAAAAGACATTTAGTAGTAGATTATTTGGCTCAAAAATATGGGGAAAGTCATGTAGCTCAAATTATTACCTTTGGTACCTTAGCGGCAAAGGCGGCTATTAAGGATGTTGGTCGTGCCTTAGAAATACCCTTGACCACAGTTAATCAAGTGAATAAGCTGATTCCTAACACTCCAGGCGTTACCTTAAAGAGTGCTATTGAGGGTAATAGGGAGCTCCAGGAGCTTTTAGAAACAGATCCTTCCATTGCTCAAATGGTGGATTTTGCTCAGAAGGTAGAAGGGATGCCTAGACACACTTCCACCCATGCGGCAGGAGTAGTAATCACCCCCGGAGAATTAACTGACTATGTGCCCTTGCAAATTACTTCCAGCAGTGATGATGAGCATGAATATATCTGTACTCAGTACGACAAGGATAGAGCGGAGTCCTTAGGCCTTTTGAAAATGGACCTTTTAGGTCTTAGGACACTGACCGTTATTGATGATGCTTTAAAGATGATTGCCCAAAATAAGGGTATTCATATTAATATTGATAAAATAGATTTGCATGATGCTAAGACCTGCGCCATGCTCAGCAGTGGGGATACAGCAGCTGTTTTTCAGATGGAATCAGATGGTATGACTAGATTGATGAAGCAGCTGGCGCCGGAGGGCTTTGAGGATCTTATTCCCTTGGTGGCTCTGTATAGACCTGGTCCCTTGGGTAGTGGTATGGCAGAGGACTTCATAGCCGGTCGTCATGGTAAGCGCACCGCCAAGGTGCTTCACCCTCTATTAGAACCTATTTTAGCTGATACCTATGGAGTTATTCTTTATCAGGAACAGGTTATGCAGGTCACTTCCGCCTTAGCTGGCTTTAGCCTAGGTGAAGCAGATATTTTACGTAGGGCCATGGGTAAGAAAAAAGCTAAAGAGCTAGATAGCATGAAGGAGAAATTTATCCAGGGTGCTAAGAGAAATCATCAAGTGGAAAAGCCCTTAGCCCAGGAAATTTTTGCTCTCCTGCAGCATTTCGCAGGTTATGGCTTTAATAAATCTCACTCTGCTGCTTATGCCTTGGTTGCATATCAAACAGCTTATCTGAAGGCTAATCATCCTGTGGAATATATGGCTGCCTTTTTAAATAGCATTATTGGCGTAGGAGAAAAGGTGAGCTGGTATATAAATGTTTGTAAGGAAATGGGCATTAAGGTACTGCCACCTGACGTGAATCATAGCTTGGCAGGCTTTGCCGTAGATGGTTCTTCTATTCGCTTTGGTATGGGTGGGATTAAAAGTGTAGGAGATATTGCGGTACATAGCATTGTCTCCGAAAGAGAAAAACATGGCCTCTACGAAGACTTTTTTGCCTTTACTCAAAGGATAGACACCGGTAAGGTCAATAAAAGAGTAGTTGAAAATTTAATTAAATGTGGTGCGCTAGATGGCTTTGGTGCCAAACGTTCCCAGCTTTTAGCGGTGATGGATAATGCTTTGGATATAGCCAGTGCTAAACAAAGTGATTTGGCCTCGGGACAAATTGGCCTGTTTGGAGAGGAAGAATTCGCTCAGGTTAATTCTATGGCTCTGCCAAGCTTAGAGGAAATGCCTACTAGAGAGCTTTTGCGTTTAGAAAAGGAATTAATAGGCTTTTATGTTACGGGACATCCCTTAGATGAATTTGGCGAAACCCTAAAGAAGTACATGCCCTTAGCTAAGCTTTTAGCTGAAAATGTTAAGGATGGGACTAGAGTAACTGTGGCGGGGATCCTTAGTGAGGTGAAGCTTAGGACTACAAAAAATGGCGACAGAATGGCTAATTTCTTTTTAGAGGATTTTTCCGGTAGTGTGGCGGGAATTGCCTTTCCTCGCTGCTTTGCTAGCTATAGCGGAGCACTAGCAAATGATAATGTGGTGAAAATAAATGGTATTATTAAGGTGGACGAGGAAGTGCCGAGGATTTTTGCCAATAGTGTGGAGCTTTTAACTAAGTCCAAGCCTGAGCTACATATTTATATCGATAGGGAGCATGACACTCCTGAGATACAGAGGGCTTTAGGACAAATTTTCGGTCAGTATCCGGGAAAAAATCCTGTTTATCTTCATTTAGTTGCCAGCAGGAAGATTATTCGTACGCAAGAAAAATTTTGGGTAAATAAAGAGGCCGAAGGTTTTACCTCTAAGGTCCTAGAGCTACTGGGGAAGGGCGCCTTGGGGCCACAGCAGTAAGAAGTTAGAATAATCAGAAAATATTGTAAACCCTTGCACTTACTGGGGTTAAATGTTAAAATAACCCTGTGATTTTAAAAACTAAGAGGGCTTTAGGAGGTTATTGAGTAATGAACATTATGGTATGCGTTAAACAAGTACCGGATACAGCAGAAATGAGAATTGATCCGGTTACAAACAATCTGATCAGAGATGGCGTAACAAACATCATGAATCCTTACGATCAGTACGCTTTGGAAACAGCTTTAGAATTAAAGGAAGCAACAGGTGCTAAGGTTACCGTTTTAACTATGGGACCACCTCAAGCAAGTGTTATTTCCAGAGATGCTATTGCCGTAGGTGCTGACGAAGCTTATTTAATCAGTGATAGAGCTTTTGGTGGTGCAGATACCTTGGCTACCAGTGCTGCTATGGCCGGTGCTATTAGACATTTGGGCGTTCCTGATTTGA
>CAZTGQ010000008.1:15511-16798 GCA_964613345.1 uncultured Acidaminococcales bacterium
ATAGGTGGTCGTCAGGCTATCGATGGTGATACTGCACAGGTTGGTCCTGAAATTGCTGAACATTTGGGTTTACCTCAAATTACCGGTGCTTTAAAGGTAGAAATTAAGGACAACGAAGTTATTGCTGACAGAGATAACGAAAATACCTCTCAAACTCTTGCTTGCGCAATGCCTGCAGTTATTACTGTAATGCGTAGCCCAGATTTAAGATTTGCCAGCATTAAGGGTAAAATGAAGGCTAGAAAAGCTGACGTTCCTATGCTTTCTGCTGCTGATATTAATGTTGATTTAGAAACCGTTGGTAAGAAAGGCTCACCTACTCAAGTAATGAAGAGCTTTACTCCTACAGTTGTTAAGGTAGACGGTGAAGTATACACTGACGAAGATCCAGCTGTAGCAGTTGACAAGCTAGTAGCTAAGTTGATTGAAGACAAGATTATTACTCGATAATATTACTTTAAGGTGAGGTGCGAAGAATAATGGCAAATGTAAAAGGTCTAAAGACCGGTAACGAAAAAGATTTATGGGTTTTTGTTGAGCATTTTCACGGTGAACCCGTGCATGTTGTATATGAATTATTAGGTGAAGCTAGAAGACTAGCTGACGAAAGCAAGCAACGTCTTTGTGCAGTATTAATTACTGACGACGAAAAAGATGCTCCTAAGAAATTATTTGCTAGCGGAGCTGATGTTGTATATCTTTGCAAGGATGCTGCTTACGAGCACTATTCCACTGATTTATACACCAACGCTTTCTGCGAAATGATCGATGAGTTCCATCCTAGTGCAGTATTCATTGGTGCTACTAACGATGGTAGAGATATTGGTCCTCGTATTGCTGCTAGACAAAATACTGGTCTATGCGCAGACTGTACTATTTTGGAAATTGAAGATAATGGCTTAATGCACTGGACTCGTCCTGCTGCAGGCGGTAACATTATGGCTACTATCCTTTGCAAGGAGCATACTCCTCAAATGGGTACCTGCCGTCCTAAGACCTTCAAGGCTCCTGTACCTGATACTAGCCGTACCGGTGAAATTATCAGCTACACTGTTAAAAATAAGATTGATGACAGAGTTAAGGTATTACGCATGGAAGGCCAAGCTGCTACTGGCGAAATGGCTATTGATGATGCACCATTTGTTTGCTCCGGTGGTCGTGGTATGAAGGCTAAAGAAAACTTCAGCTTACTACAAGACCTAGCTCATGCTGTAGGCGGTGCTGTTGGTGGTTCTCGTGCTGCTGTTGATGAAGGCTTTATCGGTCACCCTCGTCAGGTTGGTCAAT
>CAZTGQ010000008.1:16808-17087 GCA_964613345.1 uncultured Acidaminococcales bacterium
CTTTGCTTGCGGTATTTCCGGCTCTGTACAACATAAGGCTGGTATGAGCAAGTCCGATATCATTGTTTGTATCAACAAGGATCCTGAGGCTCCTATGTTTGAACTTGCACGTTATGGTATCGTTGGCGATGCTTTAAAGATTCTTCCTTTGCTTACTGCAAAGATTAAGGCCTTTAAAGAGAGCTAATAATTAGATAATGCTTAAAAGCCCGGGAGCTTCCCGGGCTTTTTTTCTAGCGGAGGAGAAGATTTATGAGAAAAACTAAAATCATTTGCACT
>CAZTGQ010000009.1:0-16584 GCA_964613345.1 uncultured Acidaminococcales bacterium
CAGGATTAAACCAAATGCCGCACCTAAAACAGCCACGATGATAACAGCAGTAGTCATGATCATTCAGCTCCTATAATTAATGTATGCCGCTCATTCCCATTAAAGCAATGGACATGCAGCTAGCAGTAAGTAAAGCGATGGGTAAATTCTTCATGCAACCAGGAAGCTGGCTTTCGTCCAAGCGTTCTCTGATGCAGGAGAATAACAGCATAGCCATGGTATAACCAAGAGCAGTACCTACAGCGTTAGCCATGGATTCCACAAAATTGTAATTTTTGGTTACATTTAAAATTGCTACACCAAGAATACAGCAGTTAGTGGTAATCAAGGGAAGATATACACCCATAGCTTTGTGCAAGGGAGGCATAGCCTTCTTCATGAACATTTCTACTAATTGTACGAGAGTGGCAATAGCTAAAATGAAAACTAAGGTTTTGAGGTAATCTAGACCAAAGGGTAATAGGATGAAATGGTAAGCTAGGTAGGAGATGATGGTAGCCAAAATTAAAACGAAGGATACCGCAGCACTCATACCGCCAGCATTTTTAAAGCTTTTAGATACACCTAAAAAGGAGCATAGACCTAGGAACTGGGACAAAATAACATTGGTGACGAAAATGCCACTAAAGACAATACCGAAAATACTATCCATTATGAGCAGCTCCCTTCTCCTTGAAGTAATTTACAGCGGCGAAGACGAAGCTCATAGTAATGAAAGCACCAGCCGGTAAAATAAAGATGAGGACAGGAGTGTAGCCTGCACCTAAAACAGGAATGTCTAGAAGCTTGCCGGAGCCAATAAGCTCGCGGAAGGTAGCAATGCAAGCTAGAGCAAAGGTAAAGCCAATGCCCATGCCAATAGCATCGAGAATAGAGGTAAAGATACCGTGCTTGCAAGCAAAAGCTTCAGCTCTGCCTAGAACGATACAGTTTACAACGATAAGGGGTACGAAAACACCCAAGGAAGCATATAAAGCAGGAGTAAAGGCTTTCATAATCATTTCCAAAACGGTTACCAAGGAAGCAATAACTACGATGTAGCAGGGAATATGTACCTGATCGGGAATTACTTTTCTGATAGCGGAAATAACAATGTTAGAGCCTAGTAAAACAAATGTAAAAGCGGCGCCCATACCTAGAGCATTAGTTAAAGAACTAGTAGTTGCCAGGGAAGGACATACGCCAAGCAGTTGCACGAAGAGAGGATTCTCTTTTAGAATACCTTTAGTTAATTCGTTCAGCATAGTCATTAACCCTTCTTTCCATAATTCTTTTCAAAATGAGTACGAGCATCATTAATGCCGGATACTACAGCACGAGAGGTGATGGTAGCAGCGGTAATGGCTTTGACATCGTTAGCTTTAGAAGGAGCTTGTTTAGTTACTACTAAGGCTTCCTTTAAGGATTTGCCGATGAATTGCTTTTGCCATTCCGGTTCGGTACTCTTAGCACCAAGACCAGGAGTTTCACTCATTTTTAAGATTTTAATACCTGTTAGCTTATTATCGGTGCTGATACCCATCATGATGGTCAGCTTTCCGCCGTAACCGGTAGGTTCTACAGTATAAATATAACCGTTAGCTTTGCCGTCTTTCTTGGAGCATTGAATATCGGTAATAAGTCCACCGGTAGGAGCTTTTTCTTTGGTTAAATCACCTACCGTAGGAAGTACCTGCTTGTAAGCTGCTTTTACATCCGCAGCTGCTTTTTTAGCAATGATATCCTTGGTAGCTTCGTTGGCGCCAGCCACTAAAGCTACACAGACAGCGCAGATTACACACAGAACAGAGGTCAGTCTAATCATGAAGCTCATTTCTTAGCACCTCCTCCAAAGGAAGTATTATGAACGCATCTATCGATGAAAGGAGTTACCATGTTCATAATAAGAATGGAATAGCATACGCCCTCGGTGTAGCTACCACGCAAACGAATGAGGGCGGTAAGAACGCCTAAGCCAATAGCGAAGACGATACGTCCTTTTTTGGTAATAGGAGAAGTAACCCAGTCAGTAGCCATAAAGAAAGCACCGATCATTAAACCGCCTGCACATAAGTGGTACAGAGGGAAAATGCTGGGATAGCCCATTACAGCACCGTATATACCGGTAATAGCAGCAACGGTAGCTAAATAGAAGACAGGAATGCGCCAATCCACATGACCCTTAACAATCAGATAAATACCGCCTAGGACAAGAGCAGGTACGCAGGTCTCACCAAGAGAACCGCCTACATTGCCCATGAAAAGATTCATTAAAGGAGGTAATTTATCAGTGGTAGCAGCACCACCTGCTTGCCAAACAGCTTCTGTCATACGCATAACTGCTAAAGGAGTAGCAGTAGAAACTGCATCAGCGCCCTTAGTAGCAGAAGAAACTGCTGCGGCTGCCGGCATAACCCAAGCAGTCATTTGTTGAGGGAAGGAGGCTAAGCAAATAGCACGTCCTAAGTGAGCAGGGTTAAAAATGTTGCAGCCCAAGCCACCAAAAAGCTGCTTACCTAGCACAATAGCGAAGAAAGCACCTAAAATAGTAAGGCCGGGAGAAAAGGTAGGCGGTAAGCATAGTGCCAATAACAAACCGGTTAAGGCTGCACTACCGTCACAAACAGTTACAGGTTTCTTCATCATTTTTTGGCAGATAGCTTCGAAAACCATTGCAGCTACTACACATGTTACGATAATAATGGCAGCATTCATTCCAAAATAGTAGACTGCCGCAATAATTGCCGGAACTAGAGCCAAAATAACATCCCGCATAGCACCATTAATAGAATTAGTGCTGTGCATATGGGGCGATGAGGAAAGGAGAACCAATGGTTGAGGTTCTTTAATAGGTTCCATGATATCAGTATCCTTTCACGTTCAGATTATTTTTGTAATTGATAGAAGGGGTTGTGACCGCCATCGCCTTTACCGCCGATAAATTGTTTACCCATGCGGATATATTGGACAAGAGGAATGTTTGCTGGGCAAGCAAAGGCGCAGGAACCGCACTCTATGCAAGCATGGCAATAAGCAGCTTCTGCTGCATCCCAATCCTGTCTTTTAATAGCTTGAACGATTACAGTAGGCTCCAAGGACATGGGGCAGGTATCTACGCAATGTCCGCAACGTACGCAGTTAGTAGGAGCAACATGCTTGCTGAAGGGGGAGTCTTGATTGAAAATCAAAACAGCACCGGTACCTTTGATTACAGGATAATCAAGGGAGTTTACAGCAAAACCCATCATCATACCACCGGAAATAATCTTACCTAGGTCTCCCTGTGCTCCGTTGCCGGAGGCTGCAAGAAGATCGCTATAAAGGGTACCGATACGAGTGATGTAGTTACCGGGTTTGACAACACCGTTGCCGCTTAAGGTAACAACTCTTTCATATAATGGTATGTTTTTCTTAATAGCACGACAAGCAGCTACAGCAGTACCTACGTTGTCCACGATAACACCTACAGCAGCAGGTAAACCACGATCGGGAACAGTTCTGCCGGTAGCAGCATAGATTAAATGCTTTTCAGAGCCTTGAGGGTATTTTTCCGCACAAACACAAACCTCGATATTAGGCTCAGAGGCAACTAGTTTTTGCATCAAAGCAATAGCATCAGGTTTGTTGGATTCGATACCGATTATACCTTTTTGTGCTCCGGAGGCTAAAAGAAAATATTTTAAGCCTTGGATGATTTCTTCCGGATATTCTAAGAGAGTGCGATGATCGCTGGTAACAAAGGGTTCGCATTCAATACCGTTTAGAAGAACAGTATCAATAGGACGAGCACCTTCCTTGACAGGAGCATATTTAACGTGAGTTGGGAAGGTTGCACCGCCCATACCAACTATGCCCTTAGCTTGCAGCTCGGACCGAATTAACTCCGGTGTGATTTCTGCATCTTCGCGAGGCTTAATATCCTCACACATTGTGTCTAAACCATCGTTTTTAATAACGATGCATTCAGAAATCATGCCATTGGGCATGTAGCGCTTTTGGATGCCTGTAACCATACCGCTGACACTGGCATGCACGTTACTGCTGACAAAACCGCCTGCCTCACCGATGACTTGACCGATGGTTACCTTATCTCCAATTTTAACCTTGGCTGTAGCCGGTTTTCCTATGTGCATAGACAGAGGAATAGAGACCATAGCAGGAGCTGGGCACCTTTCGATGGCAAGTTTTTCGGTCAGGGATTTGCTGGGGGGGACATGTGCCCCGCCAATAAAAGTACTTTCTTGAGCAGACATTCAGTTCACCTCTAACCTTTTATATGTCATTATTTGACGTAAAGATTATATAATGTAGCAATTTAAAAAACAAGTAATAAATAGTATAGTTGAGGGGAGTTTAACAACTTTGGCAAGAAAAAAGAAAATGTCGGAAAAACTTTACAAAAAAGAATGTAAAAATATGTAAAATATATTATAATATCTAAGAGAAAAGTGTTAGCTTGTTTCTGATTGACAGGCAAATACTTTAAAACTGTAACCCATAAGGAGGGACCCTATGTTCTTTGATGATTACGATACACCTGTTTTTAGACCCCCCAGTGAAGCTCGTAGCTTTATTCTGCGCTTAACCAGAGGGTGCGCTCATAATAAATGCACTTACTGTGCTATGTATAAAGGGGTGCAATTTCAAGTTTGCACCGATGAAGAGATTTCTCGGCAAATAGCTATGGCTGCCCAGGAAAATTATAAGCCCTATGTGAAACGCATTTTTTTAGCAGATGGGGATGCCTTGGTTCTACCTACGGAGAAATTGGTAAAAATTTTAGGTGTGCTTTATGCTACCTTTCCTAATTTGCAAAGAGTAACTTCCTATGCAGGTCCTTTGGATATCTTGCGTAAGAGTGATGAGGATTTAAAGGCTCTTTATGAGGCCGGTCTTAAAATACTTTATTATGGTATGGAAACCGGTGACACCAAGCTTTTAGCGGAAGTAAAAAAAGGCGTAAATCAAGAACAGTCTATTGCGGCAGGCCAGAAGGTTGTACGAAGTGGTATGAAGCTATCTATGATGGTTATTGCCGGCTTAGGAGGCAAGGACGGTAGCGAGCAGCATGCCAGAGAAACTGCCAAGGCTATCAATGCCATTGAACCAAATTTCCTCAGTATTTTGACTATGCGTTTATATAAGGGTACGGAGATGCTGGCTAAATACGAACACGGAGCCTTTGAGCTTTTATCTCCCTATGGTCTGGCCAAGGAAATAAGGACTATTATTTCTTTAACGGAGTTTTCTCCCGGCAAGCACTGCCTTTTCCGTAGCAACCATGTTTCTAATTATGTTCCCTTAGCGGGCACCTTACCTCAGGATAAAAATAAGCTTTTGCAAGAACTGGATGAAGCTATGGTGGAATTAAGCCAGCTAACAGATTGGGATGTTTATACCAATATGGAATATTAATTTGAGGTGGGTTTACTATATGAACATGAAAAAAACTAAATTTGTGGCTCTGATTTTTTCCTTCTTCTGTCTTTTCCCCACAACCTCCTTTGCCAAGGGTAATAGTCTTTTGGAGGTGGGAGATAAGGGGTGGAAGGTAAAAACCGTGCAGATTAAGCTTAATACTCTCGGTGTTAGAACTCCTACCAGTGGTAAATATACTTCTGAATTAGCTCGTCAGGTGCGGACCTTTCAGAAGGAGCAGAAGCTGAAGGTTACCGGCAAGGTTGATCCTTCTACCTACAATGCTCTTTTGAAGCTAGCCTTTGATAAGGAAGGCATTAAGGGTCTGACTGGTGCTGCTGTGGTTAAAACAGCCTCTCGCTATAAGGGAGTTCCCTATGGCTTTGGTGGCACTACTCCCAGAGCCTTTGATTGCTCCGGATATGTGCAATATGTTTTTAAGCAGCATAAGGCTGTTCTGCCCAGAACGGCGGATCAGCAATATGAAAAGGGACTTTTTGTTACCAAAAAGAATCTAAAACCAGGAGATTTAGTCTTTTTTTCCACCTATGAACCCGGTGCTTCCCATGTGGGAATTTATGCCGGCAGCGGCAAGTTTTGGAATGCTACATCTTCCCGAGGTGTAATGCTTTGTGGCTTAGGGGATGATTATTGGCGAAAGCATTACTACGGGGCTAAAAGAGTACTAACCGGAACTAAAAAGTAAAATAAAACTATCATTTTAGGGAGGCTGCTTCATGATTAGAGAGCGGAGAAATAAGGAGAAGCTTGTAAGCTACTACAATAAATTTATCGACGAGGGAATTTTAGATCCTAATGTACATCCTTTGGTGGCAGAATCCTGGAAGAGATGTGCGGCTAGAAAACTGCCCCATGAAACCATGCCCAAGGGTAAAAAGCTGACACAGGAGCAAATTGCTGCTCAGCAGGAGGCTCATGGCGAGGTTATTTCCTACGTAGATGGCTTATTTGAACAAAACAAGGATTATTTCAATACGCACAATTTAAGTATGCTCCTAATAGATGTGGATGGATATGTTCTTAAAAATTATGCCATGCCTTTTTATCAAAGAAGCATTGAAGATATTCAAGGTATGCGAGTGCTAGAGGAGGATATTGGTACCTCCAGCTTCTGTATTGCCAGAAGCGACAATAGACCCTTCCTCATGTTTGGACCGGAAATGTGGATTAGAGGATGCCATTCAGGGGATGCCTGTAGTGCTCCTGTAAGTGCTAAGGGACAGATGCGTTATATTATCTCCTTCTTCTCTTTAGATCAAAACGATTTGCCCTATGATATTTTAATGTCTCTTTTAATGACCATGAAATATTCTTTAGAGCATTTTCTAGAGGTTTTGGAAACTAAGAATGTAAATAATATTATCGCCGAGGAAATTCCTGCAGCTATTTACTGGCAAGGAAGAGATGGCACTCTTTTATATTGTAATGCCAATGGACAAAAGAGGTTGGAGGGTAAGCATAAGCTGGAGGAGGTTTTCCTTAACTATGAGCATTTGCCGATAGCTAAGGCCTTAAAGGGTAAGACCACCATCAGAAAAGAAATTACCTGGCTAACTCAGGAAAGAACCTACGAGGATGTGACCTCTGTTTTACCGGTGAAAATTACGGGGCAAATTGACAGTGTAGTTATTATTTCTATGTCCATAGAGGATTTGAAAACAACTATTGCTCATGCTACCGGCTATAGCTCCCGCTACAGTTTGTATAGCATGGTCGGTAATTCTGCTGAATTTCTCACCCTGCAGCACAAGGCTGCCAGAGTAGCACGCAGCGACAATAATATTCTTCTTCAAGGTGAGCCCGGTACGGGTAAGCAAAGATTAGCTCATGGTATTCACCAGGCTAGCCCCAGAGCTGCAGCACCCTTGATTACGGTTAGGTGCCATGAGGCACCATTGGCTGAGCTGGAAAAGGAATTCTTTGGCACGGATAATGGCAATGAGGCCGAGAGCTTTGCCGGGAAATTGGAATTAGCTAACGGGGGGACTCTTTTCTTAGATGAAATTGAGAAGCTTCCGGTGGCTATGGGAGATAAAATTGCTCAAGCCTTGGAAAATGGTATTAAGGATCCACAAACCAAGGTGCGCCGTAAATTTAATGTGCGTTTAATAACAGCTTGTGATTCTAATTTGAAGCGGTTAGCTGATAAGGGACTATTTTCTAAGTCCCTATACGGTTTGGTTTTGGGAACGGTTATCAGGGTACTTCCCTTAAGAGAGCGGATTGAGGATGTGGAGGTTATTGCCTCCCATATTCTGACGGAATTAGCTGTACGTCACAATATGCCTAGTAAAAATCTAGCTCCTGCAGCTTTAACTCTTTTAAATAGCTGCAGCTGGCCGGGCAATATTAAGCAGCTCCAAGGAGTTATTGAGCAGGCCTTCTTTCATACCTCAGGTAACTACATCGAAAGTGATGATATTAAGCTGCCGGGAGATCATGCTCTGGAAAAATCCTGGAAGCATGATAAAGAAGCCTTCATTGCTGCTTGGAAGCAGGCTGGCGGCAATATTAGTAAGCTAGCCAACATGTTGGATGTAAGCAGAGTAACGTTATATCGTTATTTGCAGAAATATGATTTAGGCCCAAAGAATGAGAAAAAGAAGGGCTAAGGACGTAGGGGGACTATTGTGCGGTTAAGGAAAAAGCCATGGGTGGCGGAGGCTCTGGATTCATATAAGGATAAGGAATTACTAGAAGACAATTTAGGTCAGTATCGTGGTAAATGGCGTGAGCTTTTAGGGGTAAAGACCTTGGAACTGGAAATAGGCAGCGGAAAGGGAGCTTTTATTACCGGTATGGCAGCCCTTTATCCGGAGCGGGGATTTTTAGGCCTAGAGGTACAAAGAGATATTTGCTATTATGGCGTGAAGGTTATTAGAGAGCAGGAGCTGATTAATTGCCGAATGCTGTCTGCTGATGGAGCTGGGTTAACGGAATGGTTTGCGCCCGGGGAAGTGGATTGTCTCTATTTAAATTTTAGCGATCCTTGGCCCAAGGCTAGACATGCCAGACGTAGACTTACCTACAGAGATTTTTTGGCTAAGTACAAGGAAATTTTAAAACCAGGAGGACATCTCCGGTTAAAGACTGATAATGATGGGCTATTTGCTTTTTCTTTAGAAGAATTTCAAGAGTTTGGGGTTAAAATAGTAGCCCTTAGTGAAGATTTGCATCATAGCGACTATCTTAATGAGGTGCAAACTGAATATGAAAAGAAATTCAGCGCCTTGGGCAAGAATATTAATTTTTGCGAAATTGAATTTTAAGTGAAGTGGAGTAAAAATGCATAAAAGATTTTTAGTGTGGGATAATCCTCAGGATGCAATTATTACTATAGTTTTGATTCTTATGGCGCTGGGTGCAGTTAATGTATTCAGTGCCAGCTTTGTGGTTGCAGAAGCCATGTTTAATAATGGTTACCACTATCTGCTGAGGTATATGGGCTTTGGACTTGCAGGCCTTGTGGTAATGTACTATGTTGGATGGCGGAAGGATTACCATTCCTGGCTGAAAAAAAGAAATATTATTTTTTGGGGCTGCTTTGCTGTTTTAGTGGCGGTGGATGCTTTTGGCAAGACCACCAAGGGTGCACAAAGATGGCTAGTTATAGGCAGTTTTTCCTTTCAGCCCTCGGAATTTGTGAAGCTGGCAGTAATTATTTTTGGTGCTAGTTATTTAGGCCAGCTGATGGAAAAAAATATCAGACCTCATCTTAAGGGGTGGAAGGTTTGTAAGGCCTTTTGGGGAGCAGGACTTTTAGCTTTTATGGTTTTAATTCAACCTGATATGGGCACTGGTTCTATTATTATGGGAATAATGATAATGCTCTATATTATCGCAGGGCTTCCTTTAAAAGAAGTGGGCCTGTTAGGCGCTTTAGGTGGAGGCTTCGTTATCGCTGCCATAGCTGTGGCGCCCTACCGCCTTAAGAGAGTTTTAATTTGGCTTAATCCTTGGGCAGATGCTCAAGGCAATGGTTATCAGGCTGTACAATCCTTTGTTTCCATAGGTAGCGGTGGCTTTACTGGCAATTCCTTTGGTATGGGAACCGGAAAGTTTTTCTTCTTGCCGGAGGCTCATACCGATTTTGCTTTTGCTATTTTTTGCCAAGAGTGGGGATTTTTGGGTGCTTTATTATTGCTAAGTATTTTTCTTTTGTTAGCAGCAGCTATTTATCGGGTGGGGCAGCATACTACGGATAAAGCCGGCTATCTTTTGGTAATGGGAGCTGATTTTCTCATTGTGGGTCAGGCTATTGCTAATATGGCTATGGTCACAGGACTACTTCCTGTTATCGGCGTTCCACTTTCTTTTATTAGTTATGGCGGTACTTCTCTCGTAGCTACACTGTTGGCTGTGGGACTTGTTATTTCTGTTTATAGAGTGGAAATTAAAAGGGAAAAAGAAAAATTGGCTCAACAGCCTGCGTTTTTAAGAAATAATTCTTTAAAAAGTACTAGGGGACGTAGCGCACTCACTAGGAGGTGGCATTGATGGAAAGAAGAACTACCATTAGCCGCTTACGCACAGTGGAGCCCTCCTTTGATTTTAAAAATAGTAGAAAACGTGGAGTCGCCATTTGTCTTATAGTTATAGCAGTGGCAGCACTTGTGGTTTTGCGTTTATTTTATTTACAGATAATCCAGGGGGATGACCTAGCTAAAAAGGCTATGGGTCAAATTATGGGTGAATATACGGAAATATCTCCCAGGGGCAGTATTGTAGATAGAAATGGGGAGGAACTAGCTGTCAGCGTTATTAGTAAATCCTTGTACGCTGATCCTGTGGGCATGGAGGATGATCCAGACCATTGGCCCGGTGGGGTAGCACCTCAAAGAGATCCCAGACAGGTGGCGGCGGATAAGTTAGCACCTGTTTTAGGCATGAGAGCCGAGGAGCTTTATCAGGACTTTAAGCTTCAAGGACGTAGATTTGTTTGGATTAAAAGAACCTTGGAGCCGGAGATAGCGCAAAGGGTAGCCCAGATTATTAAAGAGGAAAAATTGCGGGGTTTGTTTTTTCAAGAGGAAAGTAAGCGCTACTATACTAAAAACAAATTAGCATCTCAGGTACTTGGCTTTGTAGGTACCGATGACAAGGGATTAGAGGGCATAGAAGCTTCCTTGGACAAGCTTATTAAGGGTAAGGAATCCACTAAGGGTAACTTCTTTGATGCCAAGGGCAATAGAATGGGTCAGTCCGGCTTTAATGCTGCGGAAAGACCTAAAATGAATACCATACAGCTTACTATTGATGCTAAAATGCAGTTTATTTTAGAACGTAGCTTGGATGATGCTATCAAGAGAACAAAAGCGGCCAGTGCAGCAGCCATTTTAATGGACCCTAATACGGGTGAAATTTTAGGCATGGCCAGTCGTCCAACCTTTGATCCCAATGTTTTCTATAAGGGTAATGAAGCAGAATTTATTAATCGTGGCGTATCTATTGTGTATGAGCCAGGTTCTGTCTTTAAACCTATTATGGGATGCGCAGGACTCATGGAAAAGGTTATTACTCCTACTACGCCTTTTAATGATACCGGTTCTATCGATGTGGGAGGCAGACGTATTCGTAACTGGGATGGCTCCGGTATGGGTAATATTACCTTTACTGATATTATTAAGTTTTCCCTTAATACGGGCATGGCTAAGCTAGGACTTACCTTGGGTGGCAAAAGAGAAACGGAGTACGCTAAGCGTTTTGGCTTTGGTAGTCCTACAGGTAGCGATGTGCCGGGCGAAGAATCAGGTATTTTATATAACCCGGAGGACATGGTGCCCTCCGATGTGGCTACTATGGCCATAGGTCAAGCCATTGCCGTAACTCCCTTGCAAATGCTAAGAGCAATTTGCGCTATTGCTAATGGGGGGCATTTACTTAAGCCTTATATTGTTCAAAAGGTAGTTAGCCCTAAGGGAGAAATTCTCCAGGAGGGGAAAAAGCAAGAGGTGCGTCAGGTAGTTACACCTGAGGTTGCAGAAGAAATGCGTGTCATGATGGAAAAGGTGGTATCTGAGGGCGGCGGTAAGACAGCTCAAATCAAGGGCTATAAGATAGCCGGTAAAACGGGTACGGCAGAAAAACTCAACCCTAAGGGTGGTTATATTCCCGGAGTGTATATTGCTTCCTTTGTTGGCTTTGTACCAAGTGATAGTCCTAAGTATGCCATGCTTATTATGCTTGATTCGCCACAGGGAGCTTTCTATGGTTCTCAGGTTTCAGCACCTATTTTCAGAGATACCTTGCAGCAGATACTAGTGGCTAAGGGCATTCAGCCCACTGATTCCACAGGCTTGCCTTCAGTGGAATCAATTCTCTTGCCTAAACAGGAAGGCGAGCAAACTCTGCCACAATTAGAGTTAGTGGATGGAGGTAGAGCTAAGCTAGTTAATTTGGCAGGCTATAATATGCGGCAGGTGGCAAGTATTTTGCAGCAAGGAAAGCTGTCGCTTATTCCCCACGGTAGTGGTATATCTTGGCAACAGAAACCTTCACCAGGGACTATTTTGCAGGAGGATTCCACCGTGGAGGTTTGGTTTAGATAAGGTAAGGAGGGGATTGTATGGAACAACGGATTATGTTAGGCAAGCCGGTAGCTGATAGTATTAAAAGCAGCTTAGAGAAAAAATTTGCCGGTCATAACATAACCTTAGCTACCGTTCTTGTTGGTGATGACATGGCTTCTATGGTCTACCAGGGACGGTTAGAGAAGCTAGCCCACAATTTAGGCATAAAAACAAAAACGATTCTCTTGCCTAAAACTATTACACAAACAGAGGCGGAACAGGTTTTAGAGGAATTAAATGCTGAGACTGAAGTGAAGGGAATTTTGCCTTTTATGCCGGTGCCGGCTCCCTTAGACGGGAAAGCACTTTGTGCTAAGATAGCTCCTGCTAAAGATGTGGATTGTTTAACAAGTCAGCGTCAGGGAGAATTCTTTTTCGGAGAAAAAAAGCTTGCACCGGCTACGCCTAGAGCCTGTCTTGCTCTTTTAAAATATTACAATATAGAGCTTTCCGGCAAAAGAGTAGTTGTTTTAGGCCGTAGTAATGTAGTGGGAAAACCTGTGGCAATGCTGCTTTTGCAGGAGAATGCTACAGTGACTATTTGCCATTCACAAACAAAAAATCTGCCCACCCTCACAGGGCAAGCAGATATTTTAGTAGTTGCTATGGGTAAAGCTAATTTTGTTACTCCTGACATGGTTAAGCCCGGAGTAGTGATTGTAGACGTGGGTATAAATGCTGTTGATGGTGGCTTAGTAGGTGATGTTCATCCTGCCACCTATGCTAAAGCCTCTGCGTATACACCTGTTCCCGGAGGAGTGGGTGTAGTAAGCAATGTTATGATCATGTCGGCATTAGGACTTAACCTTTAGCGGCTAGCTTGCCCATGAATTTTTCCTTGTTTACAAGAAAGCGTTCGTGGAGACCTTGGCCAATAACGCCGAAGTCGTCAGTAGCAATGACCTTAAAGGACAGCTTTCTACCATCTACACCGGTGAGTACAGCCTTGGCGGTAATGGTTTTACCTAGAGCAGTAGCAGCATCATGAGAAATGCTCATGCTGATACCTACGGTAGTAGTTTCTTCTTCTAAACAGGGATTAACCACATTGCAGGCTGCTTGCTCCATTAAGGCAATCATAGCCGGAGTAGCATAAACATCTAATAAACCACTGCCTAAGGCTGCGGCAGTATTGGTATGCATTACAATTTCGCTGGCAACAGCTGCCATGCCGATTTTCAATTCACGCATGATATCACTTCTTTCTGATAGTTTTTACAGTTAAATTCTACTAGCTTTAGCGGCGAAGTGCAAGGAGGAATAAATGAAAAAGTACTTTTTAGCTTTCTTTTTAATTTCTGCTTTCTTCTTAAGTGGCTGTGCCAAGGGAGAAATCCACCTAGATATATCTAGGTGGGGAGCAGCTGACGTAAGCTGCAAGGTAGTAGCTGCACCTATTTTAAGGCAGGCTCTGGGTTCTTTTGAAAAGGATTTTACCGAGGATGGTTATCAAGTAATTGCTGCTAAGGACCATGATATGGAAGGCTTTGAAGCAAGAAAGCATTATGCTAACCTGCGGGATATTAAGGATTCTAAGGTTTTAGAAACCTTTCGTTTTGAAAAGCTGCAACAGGCTGCCCAAAAGAATACAGGAACAAAAGCTGCACCAGAGCAGCCCAAGGCTGAAGCAAAGACCAATCCTTCTAAAGCCATGCTTACAGTAGAGCCCGGTCTTCTTTTTGATAGGGTGATTGTTAATACCGGCCTTAATATGAATGGTGGTAAAGAGGCCAGTCCTGAGGCTAAGGTGCTTTTAGGAAGCATCTTTAAAGATATGGAGCTAAAATTCGTGGTGAAGCTGCCAGTGGCAGCAGATAGTTCTGATGCCACCACAGTTTCAGAGGATGGTAAAACTCTGACCTGGAATTTGGCTCTAGGTAGCTCCACTCCTATTAATGCGACTATTACCTACTTAAATCCCATTAAGGCGGCTTCCTGGTGTGGAGGGATCATACTTTTAGCTATGGGCGTAGGCTTTTATTACAGCTATGCTAAGCGAAAGAAGCAGCTTCAGGGGGAAGAACATGGAAACAAATAAATTAAAAGACTTAAAGCTAGTTTTAGAAAAAATTCCGGGGCTTGTTCTTGGCTTTTCCGGGGGCGTGGATTCTTCTCTTTTGGCAGTAGTAGCCCATGAAGCTTTAGGCAATAAGATGCTGGCTGTGACCGTAGCTTCAGTTTTTTGTCCAGCTAAGGAAATAGCTCAAGCTAAGGAAATGGCGAGAAAATTTCATTTCCCTCATGTAGTGCTAGAGGCTAATCCTCTTAGCAATGATATTGTAACCGGCAATCCACCGGACAGATGTTACCATTGCAAAAAAATGGTATTTGGCAAATTGTTGGAAATAGCTAAGGAAAAGGGTTTTTCCTATGTGGCGGATGGTTCTAACCTAGATGATCGGAGTGATTACCGTCCGGGTATGAAGGCTATTGCCGAGCTGCAGGTGGTTAGTCCTCTTTTACAAGCAGGCTTGACCAAAGCAGATATTAGGCAGCTTTCCAAGGAATTGGGATTACCCACCTGGTCCAAGGAATCAGCAGCTTGCCTTGCATCAAGAGTACCCTACGGGGAGGCGCTAACCAAAGAAAAATTGGAACGGGTGGATCAAGCTGAGGAATTTTTAAGCTCCTACGGCTTTACTCATTTAAGAGTGCGCAGTCATGGACAAATAGCTCGTCTAGAGGTTGGTCAGGAGGATTTTTCTAAGCTTCTGAATTCTGCTGGGAGAAAGGCTATAGTTATGAAGCTAAAAGAATTAGGCTTTTTGTATATAACCTTAGATTTAGAGGGATATCGTATGGGAAGTTTAAATGAAGTATTACATAAATAGAAAAATAATGGTACAATAAAAATATAAAAAGGAGGCGTATTCATATGGCAGAATTTATGACCTTAACAATGATTACTATTTACGTAGGGGAAGATGTGTTTTATGAGGATAAGCCTCTTTATAAGGCCATTATGGAAAAGGCTATGGAAAATAGAATTGCCGGCTGTACTACCGTAAAATGTGATGGTGGATATGGTAGTAAAATTAGAGGGCAGGAGAGACGTTTTCTCGTTAATTTTGCTGACCCTATCAATTTACCTATTATGCTAAAGCTTGTAGATACTAAAGAACAAATTGAAAAAATGTATCCGTTTTTAGAAAAACATTTAATTCATGGTATGGCTAATGTAACTGAAGTAGAGGTTCTGAAGACTGATTATATTCGCAGTCAAATTGCTTCCCACGTAGAGGAAAGAAAAAGACCAAAGCTGGATCGATAAAATAATATATTCTAAGCCGTCCCCTAGGGCGGCTTGTTTCATGTCTAGGAGGCTTCAACGACCCATAGGCGACCGAAGGAAAGCTCAGGCTTTTGTTAACTCCTTGTAAACTTTCTGCTTCTAAGTCTTTTCCCGAGTTTTTTGTGGTACAATGATGGCAAGAAGGTCTTTGCGGATATGCCTAGAGCTAAGGAGGAGTACATGTCTAATCAAAAGGAAATGGAAATAAAGCTTGTTTTAGATAAACGGAGTAAGGCTAAGCTTTTAAAATTGCCCCTAGTAGCCAAGAATATAGTTGAAGGCAGCGGCAAAACCTTGAAGCTAGTATCGTCCTATTATGACACTAAGGATTATAAGCTTTCAGGTGCAGGCATGGCTTACCGTTTACGCAAAACAGGTAAGAATTACGAGGCCACAGTAAAAACTGCAGGAGAAAGCTTAGGTGGATTTTCTGCACGAGGTGAATATACGGTTCAGCTGCAGAAAAAGGAACTGGTTCTGCAGGGCTTTGCACCTAACTTTGATAAAAAATTGGCTACCTTGTTAGCTGATGATGAGCTACATAGTCTTTTTGAAGTAGTGGTAGAACGCAAGATTTTATTACTGCGCATTACGCCTCAGACTCTCCTGGAGCTGGCTATGGACGAAGGAGAGCTTAGGGCTGAAGGCGCAACTCAGCTCATCTCGGAAGTGGAATTAGAAATTATTGAGGGTAGCAAGGAGGAGCTATTTGCTTTCGTAGCACAGCTATCTCAGGAAATACCCTTCTATGTAGAGAACAGAAGTAAATTTAAGCGGGGCTTGGATCTTTTAGCGGGAGACGGGGAGAAGCTGGATGAATTGCCCAGCTTGCCTATTATTGAGGGCGAGAGGAACGCTGAAAAAGAGTATAAAAAAATACTCTTTTATTATCTTAACGCTGTTTTAGTTAAGCAAAATTCTCTTAAAACTAGGGAGGGGCAACGAACCGCTGATGAAATTCTTCTGCCTTGGTGGGAAAGGCTGGAGGCTCTTTGGCAGTTGGCAGAACCACTAATTCCCAAGGAAGAATTTGCTTCTCAAGTGTCGGCCCTAAAGGACCGTGGAGAAATATTGCGTGCTTTGGCCTTAGTGCATAGCTGTAGTAAGGATTGGTCCCAGCTAGAGGAGCTATCACCGGAGCTTACGCAAAATGGCGTTTTGTCTCAGGCGTTAAAGGTGAAGGAGGATGCTTTAGTAAAGCAGTTAGGGCAGCAGATAAAAAAAGGCCAATTTACGGAACTGGCTTTTCAATTGCTTGCTTATTTGACAACTACCAGCTGGCAGCAGGCGGCTTATTTGCAGCTG
>CAZTGQ010000010.1:0-16439 GCA_964613345.1 uncultured Acidaminococcales bacterium
ACTATCCATGGATGCCTTTGCCGTATCTATTTGCGGTGGCATTGTTTTACCTGCTAAGGACAGAGCACGCAGTGGGATTAAGTTTGGCGCTTGGTTTGGTTTCTTTCAAGCCTTAATGCCGATCATAGGTTTTTATATAGGCAGTAGCTTTGCTCATATTATTAAGGCCTATGATCATTGGGTAGCGTTTATTCTGCTGTGCTACTTAGGGGTTAATATGCTTAGAGAAGCTAGTGCAGATGTGAGTGATTTTAAAAGCTATGACGTGAAGCAGATGCTACTTCTAGCTATAGCAACAAGTATTGATGCTTTAGCTGTGGGAGTGACCTTGGCCTTTTTAAAAGTGAACATTCTTTTTGCAGCAGGGACCATTGGCTGTGTAACCTTTGCTTTTTCCTTCTGTGGCTGTGTTTTTGGCAGTGCCATTGGAGGCTTGTGGAAGAAAAAAGCAGAAATGGCAGGCGGTATAGTTTTAATTTTGATTGGTCTTAATATTTTGTGGGAGCATTTCCACTAAAAATAGCACTACTTTACTTTGCGTAAAGTAGTGCTATTTTATTAAACTATTATTTTACCAGCTTATTAACAATGCCTTCTAATGCAGACTTGGTGGCAATTCCTAGATTATCCAGGGGATTACCGGCATCATCTGCCATAACTACTGCTGGATCCATGGGCAACCTGCCTAAGAAGGTTATTTCCTTTTCAGCAGCCAGAGCCTCTCCGCCACCGGTTTTAAAGACGTCAATTACCTCATGGCAATGAGGGCAGACCAATCCACTCATGTTTTCCACGATACCGGCAATGGGTACTTCTGCCATGGTACAGAAGGAGATGGATTTGCGTACATCGTCCAAAGCAATTTTTTGGGGCGTGGTGACAATAACAGCTTCCACATCTTTGATGGTTTGAATAACAGTTAAGGGTTCGTCACCTGTGCCGGGAGGACAGTCGATTATTAAATAATCAAGGGCCGGCCATTGGGTGTCGGACATAAATTGGCGAATAACACCAATTTTTACCGGGCCACGCCAAATTAGAGCAGCATCCTTATCCTGCATAATGCCTTGAATGGTCATCACATAAAGATTGTCGTTATAGTGATAGGGAATCATTTTATCCCCTATGGCTGTTAAGGGAGTGCCTACCAAGCCTAAAATTCCGGCGATACTGGGACCGTGTAGGTCCACATCTAAAAGACCTACCTTAAAGCCCTTTTCACTTAATAAGAGGGCGATATCCGTGGCTACGGTGCTTTTACCTACACCACCCTTACCGCTCATTATTACCAATTTATGCTTTACTTGACTTAAAAAGCTAGCTATGGCTTCGTCTTGAGGGGAGGGCTTGTTATCCTTGCTGGCACAATTAGCACAATCCTCTTTGGTGCAACTATCACAATCACTCATGTTCTTCATCCCTTCGTTTGTATAATTATCTGCTCTCCTATTATAGCCAATGAGGTAAAATCTTGCAACTTTGTTTGAGCCTAAGGGCAGTTTAGTGTATAATATAAAAAAGAACTAGGAGGGTTAATATGAAGCTTAAATATGGTAAGATTTTCTTAGCTGTAATTGCAAGCGTTATTACTTTAAGCACTGCCTTAGGCGGACAGGCTGCTGCACAGGAGAGAGGCCTATTGGCTGATGGGGAATTATTCACTTCCCTACGTGTTACCGAGAATTCTAAGGTTATTTGGAAGAAGACCATTGACAATAGTGAATGGATTTGGCATAACGACAAGGGCTATCCTGATGGTTTGGGCTGTGCTGTTTTTGTTTATGGCGATAATTTACCAGCTACGCCTGGCAAGGGACCTCAAATCAAGGGTGGTGTACCTACCACACAGCAAATGATTGCTGTAGCAGAAAATAATTATGCTATAGCTGCTAACAAAAATTCCTTGGTGCTTTATGCTACTACGGGACCCAGCAATGCTAAGACGGACTTAACCATTGTCTCGGTAGAACGTTATGGTCGTTTATTAAACGTAGTGGTAGCTTTAAAGGATGCTAAGCCGAATACGCCTATGACTATGAATATTACTTATCCGGAGACCATGGTTCGTATTCCTTTGCGTAAATTACCTAAATACGGCAGTATGAAGGTGCGCTTTGTGGATATGCAGGGACATGCCATAGCTCACAGTGATGTACTTTTAGCAAAATAATTGTAAAGTAGCTTACAATTTTAACCCAGCCCTTGGTAGGAAGAGAAATTTTCTTGACAGGGGCTGTGTTACTCTATAAAATAAACCCATTACTATTACATAGGCGGTAGATGATGATATTATCTCAAACTAGCAATTTAGCAACTGCAAAGGGTTATTACTTTAGCAGCCAAAGCTTTTATTTTAGCTTTGGTTATTTTAGCGTGCCCCAATTGCATAGCACTAAATTTCTATAAGAGATTTCAGCAGATATTTATTTACCTAAATATGTTTGTAGCTGCAGACTCTTGAGAGTCTGTTTTTTTATTGTCTAAAATTTGAGGAGGATGGTAGCATGGTAATCGTATTCAAGCAAAATGCTAAGCAAAGTGAGAAGGACAGGATTAAGGCGTGGCTTTTACAGCAGAATTTTCAAATCCACGAAAGTGTGGGGGAGAACTTAACACTTTTTGGTGTTATAGGAGACACCAGCGTCATAGACCCCAGACAGATTACGGTCAGTGATGCGGTAGAGAAGGTTATGCGGGTACAGGAGCCTTTCAAAAAAGCTAATAGACTTTTTCATCCTGAGGATTCCGTTATTGATGTCAGTGGAGTGAAGGTAGGGGGCAAGAAATTGGTAGTTATGGCAGGACCTTGCTCTATTGAAACAACGGAACAAATGAATGAAGTTGCAGCCAGCGTTAAAGCGGCTGGTGCTGCTATTGTCAGAGGGGGAGCTTTTAAGCCTAGAACCTCTCCCTACTCTTTCCAAGGGCTAGAGGAAAAGGGACTGTCCATGCTGGAAGCAGCAGGAAAAGAAAATAAGATGCCCATAGTGACGGAGATTATGTCTGCGGATAAAATCGAGAAATTTATTGGTAAGGTGGATCTTATTCAGGTTGGCGCCAGAAATATGCAGAACTTTGCACTTTTGAAGGAATTGGGCAAAACCAACGTTCCTGTTTTGTTAAAAAGAGGAATGTCTGCTACAATAGAAGAGTGGCTTATGTCCGCAGAGTATATTATGGCCGGTGGTAATGAAAATGTTATTCTCTGTGAACGGGGCATACGAACTTTTGAAACTTACACACGTAATACCTTGGATCTTAGCGCAGTACTGGCGGTTAAACGGTTAAGCCATTTGCCTGTTATTGTGGATCCCAGTCATGCTGCAGGAATGTGGTGGATGGTAGAATCCTTAGCTAAGGCTGCAGTAGCTGTAGGTGCGGATGGACTGATGATAGAGGTTCATAACGACCCAGCTAATGCTTGGTGTGATGGAGCACAAAGCTTAAAACCGGATAAGTTTGCTCATCTCATGGAGGATTTGAAGGGTATTGCGACCATAGTGGGACGGGAGCTTTAATGAAAACATTACAGGAAACAACCTTTGCTATTATAGGCTTAGGACTTATTGGTGGCTCTTATGCCAAGGCTTTGCGCAATCTTAAGGTGAAGAGAATTATTGGTATGAATCGCAATCCCATTGTAGCCATGATGGCTAAGGATGAGGGGAATATTACAGATATCTGTGACGAAGAGGGCAAGCTTTTAGGTGAGGCAGATGTTATTATTAATGCTCTGTATCCGGGTATTTTTGTGGATTTTGTCAGAGCGCAGGTGCATAATTTTAAAGAGGATGTTATTCTCACAGATGTTATGGGGATTAAGGCCAATTTTCCCCAGCAGATAGATAGTCTTTTAAAGCCGGGCATGGATTTTGTAGCTGCTCATCCCATGGCAGGAAGGGAAGGTAAGGGCTATGGTCAAAGTGCTGCGGAGATATTTAATGGCTCTAACTATATCATTATTAAGCGAGACCGCAATAAGAGCCAAAACGTAGCCTTTATTAAGGATATGGCTTGGGCTCTGGGGTGCAAAAATGTGGTGGAGCTTACGGTGGAGGAGCATGATGCTATTATTGCTTATACCAGTAACCTGCCCCACATTATGGCGGTAAGTCTAGTTAATAGCGAATCTCTCCATCCCAATTCCAAATATTTTATTGCCGGTAGCTTTAGAGATGCTACCAGAGTAGCGGATATTAACTCCTCCTTGTGGAAGGATTTGTTCCTTCTTAATAAGGACAATGTTCGTTTGGAGATTAAAAAATTACAGGCTCAATTAACTGCTTGGGATGAGGCCTTAGCTCAGCAGGATGAGGAAGCCCTAGTGACTATGATGGAAGATGCCAAGGCGAAAAGAAGGGATTTATTTAATGCCAAAAATTACCGTTGATTTAAAGGAAAAAACCTATACTATAGATATTGCCAGAGGCCTTTTAAAGCGCTTAGGCACTACCGTGAGAAAGCTCTCCTTAGCTCAACGGGTGGCCATTATAACCGATGCCACGGTAGGCGAGCTGTATGGACAGGTAGCCAGAGAGAGCCTAGAAGAGGCAGGCTTTCAGGTAGTAGTTATTACTATCGCCCCAGGAGAAGAGCATAAAAACCTAGCTACTTTAGGCGCTGTTTACGAAGAGCTGTCGCAGGCTGCTTTGACCAGACAGGATTTAGTCATTACTTTAGGTGGTGGTGTAGTCGGTGACTTAGGTGGCTTTGCGGCCGCATCCTATCTTAGAGGAATTGATTTTATTCAAGTTCCTACTACGGTTTTAGCTCAAATAGATAGTAGCGTAGGAGGTAAAGTAGCTGTGGATTTACCCAGCGGCAAAAATTTAGTGGGAAGTTTCCATCAACCCTTAGGCGTACTTATTGACCCCAATCTTTTAAGTAGTCTTTCAGTACGCTTTCTTCATGATGGTTTAGCAGAAGTGATTAAAACAGCTGCTTTTGGTGATGCCAGTTTTTTTGCTTTTCTAGAGGGCTGTGCTGATGATGCGGCTATTTTGGCTAATATTGAGCATATTATTGCTACCTGCTGCGCTATTAAGGCGAAGGTAGTTAGCGAGGATGAGCTGGATCAAGGTGCCAGAATGATGCTGAACTTCGGCCATACTATTGGCCATGGAGTGGAGCAGAGTTTAGGCTATGGCTATTATACTCATGGTGAGGGAGTAGCCATTGGTATGGTCAGCATTACTAAGGTCACAGAGGCTGCAGGGAAAACTAAGGCCGGTACGGCCCAACGCTTAGAAGCACTATTGCAGCGGTTTAATTTGCCTACGACAGTGGAGCTTCACCAAGAGCAGCTTTTAGAAGCTATGACCAGGGATAAAAAGAAGCGGGGAGATAATATTACCGTTGTTATTTTGACTGAGCTTGGTCAAGGTAAGCTTGAGAAAATTCCGTTTAGCGCTTTACCAAAATATATAGGCTGAGGTTAAATCTATGACCACATTACGTTTGCAACCGGCACAATTAACAGGTAGTATTCAAATACCATCCTCTAAAAGCATGGGGCACAGGGAACTGATTTGTGCGGCTTTGGCACAGGGAGAAAGTAAGGTGAGTAATATTTCTCCTTCCAAGGATATTACGGCTACGGTAGAGGGCTTGAGCGCTCTTGGCGCTAAATTCACCTTATCTAAGGACGGCCGTAGATCTAGCTACCTTGTTTCCGGTGGCTATCCTAGAGTCAAAAAGACGGAGCTTGATTGTGGGGAATCAGGGTCAACCCTGCGCTTCCTTTTACCACTGGGGGCTCTTACTAATGAGGAAATAGTTTTCACGGGTGGAGGAGCATTGCCTACAAGACCCTTGGAGCCCTACTTTAAAATTTTTAAGCAGCAGGGAATTTTCTATCAGCCCTTAGGAGCAGATAATTTACCCCTAAAGCTCAAGGGTGCTTTGCAAAGTGGTGCGTATACTTTGCCTGGAGATGTGAGCAGTCAGTTTATTAGTGGCTTACTTTTTGCTCTGCCCTTACTGCCGGGAAATTCGACCTTGGACATTGAGGGTAAGCTGGAATCCCAAAGCTATGTGGAAATGACCTTGGCAGCACTTAAAAAATACGGCATTTTAATTAAGCATACCTCTTACAAGCATTATACAATTTTAGGCAAGCAGCATTATAAGGCTACCACGTCTCAAGTAGAGGGAGATTTTTCTCAGGCCGCTTTTTGGTTAGTGGCGGGAACCATTGGCTCACCGGTAAAGGCCTGTGGCATGAACATGGCTTCCCTGCAAGGAGATAAGGCTATTATTAAGCTGGTGCGTAAAATGGGCGGCTCTGTAGTAGAAGATAAGGGCAGCTTAAGGGTAACACCTGCTTTGACGGAGGGAACTACAATTGATGCAACTAACTGTCCTGATTTAGTACCTGTTCTGACAGTGCTGGCTTCTTTAAGCAAGGGACATACAGAAATTATTAATGCCGGTAGGCTGCGCCTTAAGGAATGTGATAGACTGACGGCGATGGCTCAGTCCTTAAATAAAATAGGTGGTAGAATTCTAGAAAAACCAGAAGGTCTGTCCATTGAAGGGGTGGAGAGCTTTACCGGTGGCACCTTAGATTGCTGGAATGACCATCGCATTGCTATGAGCTTAGCTATAGCGAGTATTAGATGTAAGGCACCTCTTATTTTGACTGGTACAGAGTGTGTGGCTAAATCCTATCCTGATTTTTGGGAGGACTTTCAACAAGCAGGAGGCTGCTATGAGTAGTGAGTATGGAGAAAAAATTAAGGCAACTATTTTTGGGGAATCCCATGGACCAGCCCTAGGTATTGTTATTGATGGCTTGCCGGCAGGAGTGGAGCTAAACGAAGAAGCCATAAAAAAAGAAATGGACAGGAGAGCTCCAGGCAGAAATGCCTTTAGTACCCAAAGAGGAGAAACAGATGCTTATATCCTTGAAAGTGGTTATTTTCAGGGCAGAACTACAGGTATGCCCTTGGCCGTACTCATCCCTAACAAGGATGCTCATTCCAAGGATTATAGCCTCTTAAAGGATGTTATGCGGCCCAGCCATGGTGATTATCCTGGGTACGTGAAATATAAAGGGTACAATGATTATCGAGGAGGGGGAGCCTTCTCCGGTAGGCTTACAGCTCCTTTGGTTTTTCTAGGGGCGGTATCCAAACAGATTTTAGCTACCTATGGTATTTATGTGGGTGCTCATTTGGCGGAAATCGGCGGCATTAAGGACAAGGCTTTTAATCCCTTAGGGGAGAGGGCGGAGCTATTTCAAAAGCTTAGCTTAGAAACCTTGCCTACAGTGGATCCTTTGGCGGGAGAGGCCATGGCGAAGGCCATTTTAGCAGCTAGGGAAGAAAAGGATTCCTTAGGCGGCATCGTGGAGTGTATGGCCATAGGTCTGCCGGTGGGCTTAGGCGAGCCCTACTTTGATTCTGTGGAAAGTCGTCTATCTCACGGGTTATTTGCCATCCCTGCTATGAAGGGCTTGGAATTTGGCCGAGGCTTTGCCTTAGCACAAATGAAGGGCAGCGAGGCGAATGATTCCTTAGCCTGGCAGGATGGAGAAGTGACTGCACTTAGTAATAATAATGGGGGCATTCAGGGGGGACTTACCACTGGATTACCTCTTAGCTTTAGGGCTGTATTTAAACCTACGCCTTCTATTGGTAAGACCCAACAGGCGGTAAATATGGCGACGAAGGAAAATGTTACTTTAGAAATTACCGGCCGTCATGACCCCTGTATTGTGCAAAGGGCCTTGGTGGTGGTAGAAGCAGTTACCGCATGGACGATTTTAGATTTATTATTCCTGGAAAAGAGAGGCTAGGAGAAAATGGCACCTAATTTAGAACAAATTAGAATTGATATAGATAAACTGGATGGGCAGCTTGCTCAGCTTTTCGAAGCTAGGATGGAATTGGTTAAGGCAGTAGCTGCTTATAAAAAGAAGCATGCTTTACCGGTTAGAGATGAAGGTAGAGAAGCAGAGGTTTTGCAGCGTTGTCAAAGGAGGGTACAAAATCCTTTGTATGGACCGGGACTTGCTCAGGTCATGAAGGAAATCATGGCTGTGGCAGTGCGTCAGGAGGAAGAGCTTTTAGCTAGGGAGCAAACTCAGGAAACTGTCCGTGTAGGCTATCAGGGAGTTCCTGGAGCCTATAGTCATATGGCCACAGAGGAATTCTTTAAGACTGCTAAGGTGGAGATGCAAAATTTCACCTTATTTGAAGATGTGGTTAAGGCTGTGGTGGAAGGAAAAATTAAATATGGGGTTCTGCCTATAGAAAATTCCTCCACCGGTGGTATCACTGAGGTCTATGATCTAATCCGTCATTATAATTGTTATATAGTGGGGGAACAAAAGGTAAAGGTGGAGCATTGTCTTTTGGCTTATCCCGGTACTAAAAGAGAGAACATCACCGAGGTATATTCTCATCCACAGGGCTTTGCTCAATGCAGACCCTATTTTAGAACCTATTGCCATATGCAACAATTCAATTATTACAATACCGCTAAAGCTGCGGAGCTAGTGGCCCAAAAAAAGACGGACTATATGGCAGCAGTAGCCGGTGCTCAGGCAGCCACCAGATATGGCTTAGAAATTATTGATAGAGGCATTAATGCCAATACCAATAACTATACTAGATTTTTTGTGATAGCTATTAAACCCAAAACCTGTGACAGCGCTAATAAAATCACTTTAGTAGCCTCTGTTAAGCATGAACCGGGGTCCTTGTACAAGCTGTTAGGTTGCTTTGCTCACAATGATGTTAACATGCTTAATATTGAATCAAGACCCTTGGAGGGCAAATCCTGGGAGTATTTCTTCCATATAGATTTAGAAGGGAATTTGACAGAACCGAGAGTAAAGCTAGCTCTGGAGGAATTGGGTAGAGATAGCACAGGTTATAGAATTCTAGGTAATTATGAAGCTGCAAAATAAATTATCGTAGTAAAGGCGAGGGGAAAAATGAAATTCGGACTTTTAGGAGCAACCTTGGGGCATAGCTTATCACCCCAAATTCACAAAATGGTTTTCGAGGAATTAGGACTTAATCACACCTATGAGCTGCTTGAGCTACAGGAAGCTGAGGTACTGCCCTTCTTAAGTAGGGCGGCAGAAGAATATGGTGGTTTTAATGTAACCATTCCCTACAAGGTCAAGGTTATGGAGGCTCTAAAAACAAGCAGTCTTGAGGCCAAGGCTATTGGCGCAGTAAATACTATTCTCTTCCGGAAGGGAGAGGGGTATGGCTATAATACTGACTATTTTGGCTTTAGCAGAATGCTGGATTTTAATAAAATCTCGGTAACGGATAAACGTGTTGTTCTTTTAGGCAATGGCGGCGCTGCTAAGGCAGTGCTGCAGTATCTGCTTAATGAGGGTGCAGGTAGCATTAAAATTGTAGCTAGAAGTGTAGAAGGCGCAAAAGAAAAGCTAGTGGCCTTTATGGATAGAGGAGAAGATCTGGAAGTAATCAGTCAAGAAGACTTTAGAAAAAATACAGGTGGTGATATTATTATTAATACTACCCCTGTAGGCATGGCTCCACATATGGCAGCTTCACCGGTAGAAGCACAGGAGCTAGAGGGTTATGAGGCTGCGGTGGATTTAATTTATAATCCGGAGGAAACTCTCTTTTTACGACAGGCCAAGCTACGTGGGTGTCAAACCTGTAATGGCATGTATATGCTGGTAGCTCAGGCTATAGCCAGTGAAGAAATTTGGTTAGAAAGGAAGCTGCCGGACAGCTTAATTGCGAAGATTGCCGCAGCGATGCAGGATAGCTTATGCAAAATTTAATTCTGATAGGTATGCCAGGCTGTGGTAAAAGCACTATTGGTAAGGAGCTAGCCAAGGCCATGGGAATGCCCTTTTATGATGTAGACATAGAAATTGTGCGCATGACGGGGCAAAGCATTAAGGAGCTCTTTACGCAGGGAGAGGATTATTTTCGCACCAAGGAGACTGAGGCTATTGCCTATTTGGCCCAAAAGGAAGGCAGCGTCATTTCCTGTGGCGGCGGTGTAGTTAAGCGGTCTGAGAATATGCAGCTTTTAAGGGCCTCTGGTAATGTCTTCTTTCTTAACAGGGAGCCGGAGGATATTTGCCGAGAGGTTCATGTGGCCTCCAGACCTCTTTTAGCTCAGGGACGGGAGAAAATTTTTGAATTGTACAAGGAAAGAATCAGGTCCTATGTGCAAGAAGCAGATTATTTAGTGGATGTGCAGGAGCCCTTTGTAAATACCATTCCTAAAATTTTAAAGTGTATAAAATAAATAAAAGCCTTTGGACTTCTGTTAGAAAGTCCAAAGGCTTTTGTTTTATTTCTTATCTGTCTTAGGCATCTGCTCAATGTACACACTGGTACTGGGGAAGGCAGCAGAGGTGCCAACCTCTTCTAAGAGATCCAGCAGAGCTAGATTGATTTTTTCCTTGAAAAGGAAAAAATCGGCAGAGCTTAATATTTTGCAGTAGCAGACAATACGAATATCTAGGCTGCTGCTGTTCATATTATCAAAGGTGACGGAAATATCTTGGGGATAGACCTGAGGGTCGTGAGAGAGGAGAAGACGGATTTTACTGACGAGCTCCTCCATTTGCTTCCTGCTGGTGGAATAGGTTACGCCTAGCGTTATATTGAGGCGATGTCTGTTTCTCTTGCTATAATTAACAATGGAGGTAGTACTAATCAGACTGTTGGGAATATAGACTAAGGCTTGAGGAAAGGTACGTACGCAGGTACTGCGGAAGGAAATTGTTTCTACCACACCTTCAACATTGTTGCAGACAATCCAGTCGCCTACCACAAAGGGTCTGTCGACGAGAATTACTAGGCCTGCAAAAATATTGGAAAGAGAATCCTTAGCAGCAAGGGAAAAAGCTAAGCCACCAATGGATAGACCAGCGATAAACCCACTGATGTTAAAGCCCCAAAGACTTACCAGGGAAGCAAAACCCAAGCAAAGCACTATGGCATGGAGAACAGTGGTGATGCTGGAAGCAATGGTTTTATCCATGGCACTGTCGTCCTTATCCACTATAAGCTTTAGAAGAATTTGAGAGCTATTGCAAAGATTATAAATCACCCAATAAATGCAAATGGTAAAAAAACTATTCATAAGATGCTTTAGCCAGAAGGTCTCTAAATAACCGCCTAGGGGAGAAATGGATACACCGGTGAAAAAGCCTGCTGCTAAGATTAAAAGGCGGGCTGGACGTTGGAGAGATTTAGCTATGTCTAGATTCGTATCACCGGGCAAACGATTGTTAATAAAATGCAAAAATTTAAGAAAAAAACGCTGGAAGAGAATACAGATCGGTATAGAGATTAAAAAGATACCTATGCTAGGTACCCAATTGGTAACAAAGTAATTAAAAGTCATGGAAAGCCTCCTTACAATTGGTATATAAATTTTATCATGGATAGAGTTTTGTAGCAAGAAAAGGAACAAAAGTTTCTCAAACATGGTATAATATTCTGATAATATTACTTTTAAGGATAGAGTCATGGCCACAATTTGTTTACAGGTAACTCAGGAGCTTTCTGAGGAAGAAATTTTAAAAAAAATAAATCACAAAAAGATCTTTAAGACTCAACCACCCTTAGAGCTTAAGGAGAAGACTAAAATATTTTTAGGCGGCCAGCGAATTAAAATGCTGCGACAGTATATGAGGCAGGAGTTGGTCTATACTAAAGTAGCCGGCTTAGCAATTTGGCTGGAGGTAGGCGTAGCTATTGTTGAGGATAATGTGATAACTCAGCGGGACCTTTACCTTACCTATCCGCAGGGTAAGGAAGCTGTTGTCAAAAAATTGGCAGCTTATCTTCTGACTGTTTTGCCACTGGTTTTAGTGGAACCGGATTTAGAAGCCAGGGTGCAGCAAAATAGAGGCGTTTACTATCCTCAGGATACCTTAAGCTATCAAGGTGGTACCATGGGCGGCGCTCTGTGGGCTCATTTTGGTTGGCTTATCTATGTAGTAAATTCCGCTTGGAATAAGTGCCTTGATAATCCGGAGGACAAACGCCTTCTAAGGCAGCTGCGAGTAAGGCTAAGATGGCTTAGAGCACTGCTTTCTTTTTATCGTCCTGTTTTTAAGGAGAGAGGCGCTAGCTATTGGCAACGTAGACTTAGAGATTCAGGTAGTGAGCTGGGAAGACTAAGAGAACTGGATGTGCTTTTGCTTAGCTTGGAGAATTTGCAAAAGGCCAGTGGTAAAGCTACACCACGCTTAGCAGGTTTCTTTGGTAAAAACAGGCAGCATAAGCTCCTAGCCATGGAAAAAACAGCTTCTTTAGGTGCTAAAACCATGGAATTAGTACATCTTGTTTTGTGGCTCAAGGGGCAGTCTCTTTTGCCCCAACAGGCCCAAGAAGATTTTACTAAGATTACAGGTCAAAGACTGAAAAAGTGGAGTAAGAAGCTTCTTGACCTGACAGAGCAGCCAGACATTTTTCGCAATATGGAGAGAGCTCATGCTACGCGTATTCGTATTAAGAAAATGCGCTATGTGCTATTAAGCTTAACGGAATTCGGGGAGCATAATAACGCTCTAATCAGACAGTTAAAAAAGCTACAGGATTTATTGGGCGTTATGCATGATGATTATGTTAATGGAATTTTAGTGAGTAAATTAAAAAGTGAAAATAAAGCTCATCAAGAGGAAATATTGCTTTTTTCTGGGTGGGAAACTGCCAAGGTGGAGGGAACTAAAGCACTTCTCCATGATGTATGGCAGGAAATGGGACGAGAAATAAAACATTGGCGCAAGAGTCTGGATTAGGGGGAGCTATGGACTTACGTAGAGATGGAGAATTTATAATGAAAAAGGCTCTAGAAGCAGTTCTGCCAGATCAAGCGGTAGCTAGAGCTCTGCGGGAATATAGCTTGCCGGAGGGAAAGCTAGTCTTGGTAGCTATTGGCAAGGCAGCGTGGCAAATGTCTAAAACTGCTGTAGAGATTTTAGGCGAAAAGTTAACAGGTGGTATTGTCATTACAAAATATGAACATAGTAAGGGGCCCTTGAATAATTTGGAAATTTGGGAAGCAGGGCATCCTGTTCCTGATGCCAATTCCTACAAGGCTACAGCACGTGCAGTAGATATGGTAAAAGATCTAGGAGATAAGGACCAGGTGGTTTTCCTCATTAGTGGTGGGGGTTCCGCTCTTTTTGAAGACCCGCTTATTAGTGCGGAGGAGCTAGAGAGTTTGACCGGTCAGCTTTTGAAGGCAGGAGCTAATATTGTAGAAATAAATACCCTGCGTAAAAGATTATCCGCAGTTAAGGGCGGCAGGTTCGCTGAGCTTTGCGCCCCGGCTAAGGTTTACGCTATCGTTTTATCAGATATTATAGGTGACCCCTTGGACATGATTGCTTCAGGCCCAGCTTACCCAGATAGCTCCACGGCAGCCATGGCGGCTGACATTATTGCTAAGTATAAATTAAAGCTATCGCCCAAGGCGCAAAGGCTTATGGAGGTAGAAACTCCCAAGGAGCTGCACAATGTGACTACGGTAATTACCGGGAGTGTGCGAGAGCTGTGTAAAGCCGGCAGTGGGGCTTGCCGTGCTTGTGGCTATGAGCCGATTATTTTAACGGATAGTTTAACCTGTGAAGCGAAGGATGCAGGAAGCTTTTTAGGAGCTATAGGACGCTATCATAGTAATACCGATAAACCCTTGGCTTTTTTAGCAGGGGGGGAAACGGTAGTGAAAATTTTAGGGAGAGGTAAAGGGGGCCGTAATCAAGAAATGGCCATAGCTGCTGCTGCTAAAATTGCCGACCTTAGTAATGTAGCGATGCTATCCTTTGGTAGTGATGGCACTGATGGACCTACTGATGCGGCAGGAGGCTTTGTTGATGGCTCCACGGTACAAGCTTTAGCAGACCAAGGCCTGACGGTGGATGAGGTCCTAGCTGAGAATAATGCTTACGTAGCTTTGGTAAAGTCCGGTGGCTTATTAAAAACAGGAGCTACCGGTACTAATGTGAATGATTTATCTCTTGTTCTTATCGCTAAAAAATAGTGAAATTAATTTTGACATACGTTTTAGCTATAACAATAGGATAAAATAAGTATGAGGCTTTTAGTGGTAATCTGTGTAAAATAAGGATAAAAAGAAAAGGGGATGTTATCTATGGAAATCAAGTCAGACATTCAAATCGCTCAGGAGTCCACACCAAAACCTATCACAGAAATTGCCGCAGCTTGTGGCATTGCCGAGGACTATGTAGAACAATATGGCAAGTATAAGGCTAAAATAGATTATAAGCTTTTGAAGGATAGCAAAAGTGAGGACGGTAAATTAATACTAGTAACTGCTATTACGCCTACTCCTGCCGGCGAAGGTAAAACTACTACCACCGTTGGTTTGGCAGATGGCTTGAAGAAAATGGGCAAGAAGGTTACAGTTGCTTTAAGAGAGCCATCCTTGGGACCTGTTTTTGGCGTGAAGGGCGGAGCTGCCGGTGGTGGTTATGCACAGGTAGTGCCTATGGAGGATATTAATTTACATTTTACCGGCGACTTTCATGCTATTGGTGCCGCTAACAATTTATTAGCGGCTATGCTGGATAATCACATTCATCAGGGCAATAGCCTACATATTGATACTCGTAAGATTACTTGGAAGCGCGCTGTAGATATGAACGATAGACAATTGCGCTTTATCGTGAATGGCTTAGGCGGCAAGGCTAATGGCGTGCCTAGAGAAGATGGCTTTGATATTACTGTAGCCTCCGAGGTTATGGCCGTATTATGCTTAGCTTCCGACATTCCTGATTTAAAGGCTAGACTTGCTAAAATAATCGTAGGCTATACCTTTGACGATAAACCTGTTACTGCAGGAGACCTAAAGGCCGCAGGAGCTATGACTGCTCTCTTGAAGGATGCTTTAAAGCCTAACCTAGTGCAAACCTTGGAGCATACACCTGCCTTTATTCATGGCGGACCCTTTGCTAACATCGCTCATGGTTGTAATTCTGTTACCGCTACGAAGATGGCACTGAAAATGGGAGACTACACTGTTACGGAGGCAGGCTTCGGTGCTGACCTAGGTGCAGAAAAATTTTTGGATATTAAATGCCGGATGGCTGGGTTAAAGCCCTCTGCCGTAGTAGTGGTAGCAACTGTTCGTGCCTTAAAGCATCATGGTGGTGTAGCTAAGGCAGATCTAAATAACGAAAACCTAGCTGCTCTGGAAAAAGGCTTACCCAATCTTTTGCAGCATGTGGAAAATATTACCAAGGTCTTTAAATTGCCCTGTGTAGTTGCTATAAATGCTTTCCCCTTTGATACCAAAGCAGAGCTTGCTTTAGTAGAAGAGAAGTGTAAGGAATTGGGAGTTAATGTGGCTCTTAGTGAAGTGTGGGCTAAGGGCGGTGAAGGTGGCGTAGCGTTAGCAGAGGAAGTAGTACGTCTTTGCGAATTGCCCAATGACTTTACCTATGCCTATGAAGAAAGTGCTACTATCGAAGAAAAACTGGAAGCAATTTGCAAGAAGGTTTATCGCGCTGATGGCGTGCAGCTTACCGTCAATGCTAAAAAGCAAATGGCTCAGCTCACTGCTCTTGGCTTTGGACAACTACCTATTTGCATGGCTAAAACTCAATACAGCTTCTCTGATACAGCTACGCTGTTAGGAGCACCTAAAGGCTTTACTGTTACTGTTCGGAATCTTAAGGTTTCTGCCGGAGCTGGGTTCATCGTGGCTCTTACCGGCGACATTATGACCATGCCCGGTTTGCCTAAGGTGCCGGCTGCGGAGAAGATTGATGTTGATGGTGATGGCAGGATATCAGGATTATTCTAAAATATAAGGAGGGTTTTTATGAAACTGGTAAAAATGACGGTAAAAGAATTTGTAGATGTTTTGGCTAGCGACGCTCCAGCTCCAGGTGGTGGAAGCGCGGCAGCGTTAGCGGGATCCCAAGGGTGTGCTTTAGGAGCTATGGTTTGTACCTTAACCTTGGGTAAGGCTAAGTATGAAGAATTTGCTGCTCTTAATGCTTTAAGTCAGAAGAAGCTTTTGGGACTAAAAGATAAATTTCTTGCTGCTATGGATGAAGATACGGAGAACTTTGGTGCCATGACCGCAGTTTTTGCTATGCCTAAAGGGACTGACGAAGAAAAGGCAGCAAGACGTGCCGCTATGGAAGAGGCTTTGAAGCTTTGTACTAAGATTCCCTGGGATATGCTGGGGTATAGTGTAGAAGCTTTAGAAGTTTTAGAAGGTATTGTAGGCAAGAGCAATCAAAGTGCGGCCAGTGATATCGGCGTAGGCGCTTTGCAATTGAAAACTGCGCTGCAAGGAGCATGGCTTAATGTGCTTATTAATTTAGGCGGCATTAAGGATGAGGCTTTCGTGGCAGAGCATAAGAAAGAGGGCGCAGCTTTAGTAGCTAAGGGTGAGGCTCTGGCAGAAAAAATCTACAGCGAGATTTTACATAGCTTATAAAAAAG
>CAZTGQ010000011.1:0-6671 GCA_964613345.1 uncultured Acidaminococcales bacterium
GAGGCGTACTAAAGGTACGTCGAGGATACAACCGCAAGTTCTGACAACGCAGATGGAGTGAGATGGGCGATTGAGACAGAGAAATACCCCGCTGGGGAAGCGGGGTATTTCTCAAGGAAGTTGTTTATGATGATTTGATGGGGAAGAATAGTAAGGAGGGGTAATCCCTACTACGCTTTAAAGTATAGCCCTGTCCTATGTCAAATAAAGGTCAAATTTATGAATTAATTGTGAATTGCTTACAGCCCATAATATGCATTTATTTCATTAATAGTATCCTCTGCTTGCTCTGGTGGAAGTCCTATTTGAGCGGAGATGTGAAGCACATTGACCAATTGTTTATGCAAAAAGTCTTGGTATTTTTTCTGGTCTAAGGCCATATCATCCTGAGATTTTTCACCTGTAGCGCAAGCCAAAATAAGTAAATTTTTAAGCGTATCCCCTTTTTTCTCTGCTAAAAAGAATAAATAAGGTAATTTCTCACTTAATTTTTCCACAAAAAGACGAGGGAGAGGGGCAGTCCAAAGCTCTGCTTCATAGCCTGGGAAATTAATCTCCACCCTACTGCAAAATTTAAGCAAATATTCTCTCCTAGCGCCTACAGCCTCCAGGAGCTGAAAATAACGAAGACCACCGTCTTTTTCCAGCTCCTCAGGCTTAACATTTAATAAAATATAATCATGCGTAGCTAAATAAGAAGCTATTTTTTCTGTTTCCATTTATTTGCCATCCTTTGGCAAACCGTAGGTGACTACTTCCCAACGACCGGGAAGCTCTACATAGCGGATATCTTTATCAGGGAAGAAATTGGCTACATAGTTATGTACCTTTTTTTCCACTACAATAGCAAATTTAGTTTCCTTTTGAGCGTTACTGGCAACGATATAAGGCATAACATTTTTAGCACTCCAGCTAAACCCCTGAGGATTATACTTATCCTCTTCACCGTTTTTGATTAACTCCTTAATCTCCCGCCCAGTGTAGAAGACGGCAGAAGTAGGATAGCTTCCCATGGACATGAGTGGTACATCAGCAGGTACATTTTCTCTAATGTAGGTAGCAGCATAGTAACCTGTAGCATTAGCCATTAATCCCTCAGCCAAAACCTTAACACAAAGAAGATTCATCATAAAGGCTGCCAAGATAACATATCTCAGAGTTTTGTCCACTGTAAGTCCTTTTGCTCTTTGCCAACAGGTCCACATAAGTAGCATTGCGCAGCTACCATAGGTAGCAATAATATAGGGGTCATAGTGAAGAGCTGTAGGGTCATACTGAGGCAAATAAATAGCCGTAGTCATAAGAGCCAAATAAATCACTAGATCAAAGGCCAGCATTCCTTTGAGCTTTAACTCCTCGCCCTGGGATAAAATATAATTAGCCAGCAAAAGTGCTAAGGGCAATAAAATCGGATAGGTATAGGTAATATATTTGGTAGCCATGTTCTGATAGAAGAAGAAAATAGTGAAAAACCACAGCAGCAAAAATTTCTCCCTGCTCTCGGGCATGAGATATTTTCCCGCTTTATAAATAATGCTTTTAAGCATACCGGGAAATAGTCCCACCCAAGCATAGCTAGCCAAAATATTAATGGCTGTATAATACCAAATAACATTATCCCTAGGATGCTCAGAAACTGTAGCTCTAAGAAAATTATGGGTACCGAAAAATTTACCATAAAAATCAGGATGCAGGTAAAACATGGTGCCATACCAAGGTGCAGCCAGCGCAAAAAACACTAGCGTACCGGTAAAAAGCTTAGCATACTTTAATTCCCGCCAATTTCTTTCCCAAAGTAAAAACAACACAATAATAAGACCCGGCAAAAGAAAACCAATAGGTCCCTTGGTCAAGGTGGCTAAAGCAGCAAAAGCATAGGTACCATAATAATAATTCTTTTGCTCCGTAGAATAGGCTAAGTAAAAGAAAGCCAAAGCCCCATTAAAGAAAAAGAAAAGCATTCCGTCTGTAAGCACGGACTTGGAAATAGTAAAGAACTGCAGCGATGTCAATAAAATACTGCCGGCTAAATATCCCTCTTTCTCACCATAAAGCTTTTTCCCCAACCACACAGTCAAGGCTAATCCCAAAAGTCCAAAGAAAGAAGGGAAAAATCTTGCGCCAAACTCCGTAAAGCCAAATAATTTAAAACCAGAGGCAATCAGCCAATAAGACATTATGGGCTTATCGAACCAATATACACCGTAAATCTGAGGTGAGATCCAATTCCCACTTAGAACCATTTCCTTGGCAGTTAAGGCATAATTGGATTCTACACTGTCAGTTATGAGCAGAGACCCATTCATAAAATACAACAGAGCTATTGCGGCCAGCCAAAATATAAGTTTATATCCTTTTTTCATTGTTATCCTCCAAGGTTTTGCTTCATAATAATATACAATACCATATATATATGTATGAAAGCAAGCCTTCTCCCCACAAAAAAAATGCAGGCCTAAGCCTGCATTTTATATTAAGCATTTTAGGGTAAAGATGCCTAGGAAGCACTGCTTTCCACTAGCTTACTTTTAGGTGATAAAGCATAGCAGCCACCATAGGTCAAAATACAGAAAATCCACTCCGCATAAATAACATTGGGGAATATTCTGGTAGCAGGAACCAACTGCCAAAGCACTAATACTACTAGTCCTACCAAAAGTGTCCAAAAGCCTGCAACCTTACAGGAATATTGTGGTAGAAAGAGCGCCACAATAACAATAACGCTAAAGGCTGCGGTTAAGGACAGGCCTATCATAATAGTACCCAAAATGCTTGATACACCAAGAGCCATGCCATAGGTCAAAAGACCGGTAACGATAACGCAGGCACGCATCATATTTACTTGCTGCTTTTCCGTACAATTATTATGCATAAATCTCTTATAAATATCCTTAGAGAACAAGGTGCCGGCAGACAGAAGTAGATTGCAGGCAGTAGAAACATCTGCAGCCCATAGAGCCGCCAAGGTAAAGCCTGCCAGGAGGGGCTGCAGTCCCACAATAACCTGGGGCAGAGCTAGTGCTGCCTGAGCATTAGGATACATGGCCTTAGCACATATGCCCAAGAAGGCTGCCAGTACGCCTACCGGAATCATGATAATACCACCCCACACAAAGCCCTTTTTGGCAGTTTCAGCATCCTTAGCACCTAAAGAAATTTGTAAAATGCTTTGTAAAGATAAATTTACCGTAATAAGAGTTACTACCCAGCTGGTAATATTTTTCAAACCTACGCCCTCGGTGAAGCTAAACCAAGGCACATTAGCAGGAAGCTGCGCAGCTAGGCCCGTCATCCCGCCTACCTTGAGGAATTGAATAACAGTAGCAGCAATAATACCTAGATAAATAAGAGCAATATTCAAAACATTGGCTAAGCTGGCTGACCACATACCACCAATAAAGGTAATTCCTATGAAAACTACGGCACTTACAAACATACCTGTGTGCAAATCAAAGATTTCCGGCATAATAGCATGAAGAATACTTCCTCCGGCAATGTATTGGAGGGAAATAATTACTAACTGAATAATGATTTGACAAATAACCCCTAGAATAACAGCGTTCTTCCCATGATGTCTTTCAATGAGCTCGGAAATAGTAGTAATATTCTGTTCCCGATATTTTTTCGCCATAAAAAGTCCCATGACAATGGCACCCAAGGCCCACGCTATCGTATACCAACCAGCGGATAAACCAACCTTAAAGGCCTGCTCAGACACGCCTATGGTGGATGCTCCGCCTACGGCTAGGCCAATAATGGTTACTCCGATTAAAGGTGCAGAAAGCTTTCTGCTAGCTAAGGCATAAGCCTCACTATCTGTCTCACTACGTTTTTTAGCATACCAGCTAATAGCAAACAGAGCTAACACATACAAAACAATGATGATTAAAGAAATGGACATTTTTTTCTACCTCCTCAAATTTTTTGGGGCATAAAAAAACGCCCCTGCCAAGGGACGAATAGATCGTGGTACCACCCTAGTTGACATAATTTTTCCAATAAAAAAGGTACCCCGGCAAGGGACGAACAAAGCCGCGGTACCACCCAATTTAGAATAATTATATCCACTCTGCTCCTTAACGCGGAAAACGATATAGCCTACTACAGTTCAGCTCATAGCTCAGAAGGGAACTTCATCTTAGCTTCAATTACCGGCTTTCACCTACTCCGGCTCTCTGAAAACATCCACTAAAATTACTTTTCTTCGTCATTGCCTCTAGCAATATGTATGTAAATATTTTAGCACACTCAAAACAAAAGTCAAGATATTTTCTTCTATTCTTCGGTGTTAGTGGCCTCATTGTAATACTCCTAACAACAAAGAAGCTGCAGCATCCCTTATGGCGGCACCACTTACGCTAAGAGCAGAGCAATAAAGGCTTGAGTATCCATATTATGCAGATATTTATTAAGGTCCACATCCTTTAAAGCGGCTTCCAAGCTAGGCTGATTTATTTTCTTCCCCCGCAGGATTTCCGCCAGCTCCTTCTTATCTCCATTGCCAAAATAATCACCGTAAATATCAAAATCACAAATTACACCATTCTTCACATTCATATGCACTTCTATCTTGCCGCAATTAGGAATATATCTTTCCTTAACCAGGTCATAGGCCGGAGAGGCACCATAATTCCATTCCCAGGTTTCATATCTTTCCTTCTGAAGGCGTTCAATGGCCTTAAGCTCCTCTGCCGTTAGCTCATGACGGAGCATTTCTCCTGTCAGAGACATTTGCTCCACTAAGGCAGCTTTAAACTCCTCTAGGGAATACTTATGGGACATGGTAGCTAGTACATTAGTCACTCTGCTAACTACCGATTTAATGCCCTTGGACTCTATCTTATCCTTAGAAACCTTTAAAGCCTTAGACAGCTTTGTTAGATCAGCATCATATAAAATACAGCCATGATGCATGATACGTCCCTGCTTCATATACTGAGAATTGCCGGAAAATTTTTTCCCGTCAATAGTAATATCATTTCTGCCATTAAGCTCTGCCTTAACCCCCAGCTGAGACAGGGCTGCAACAACCACCTGACAAAATCTCCCGAACTCAAAATCCTCTTGCTTATTAGTTTGGGACACAATGATAGTGAAGTTTAAATTGCCCCTGTCATGATAAACTGCCCCACCACCTGACAGTCTACGCACCACGGAAATATTATTATCCTGAACAAATTCTTGATTAATTTCTCCAATAGTATTTTGGTGCTTGCCCACTACAATAGTATTATCATTTTGCCAAAGAAGGAAGTACTCCTGACTTCTATCCATATTGTCAAAAACATACTGTTCTAGGGCTAAATTAAAATATGGATTAAAGGATTTACTTTCGATATAAATCATTATTTTCCCCTCACACATCTATATATTGGCCGAAATGACGCCAAACCAGAACGTCATTTTCCTTGCCGTATTTTTCTACATCATGCTGCACCATTTGGTAATAGCCGAACTTATCATCCCTACCATCTGGCAAATGATAAATTACAATCTTCTCCACCTGCAAAGCTTCCGTTAAAATTCTTCTACCCTCTGGATGATTGTAAAATACCGGAGTAACAAAGGCATAAGCAATCTTCTCCTCCTTTATCTGCAGGTACGCTTCCTCCAAATAGTCAGCATCGGAAGTAATGAGCACCTTCACTCCCTGAAGATCAAAAAGCAAACACTGCACCGCTACATTATGGTAAAGCTTGTCCACATGACGGACAGTTAAAATTCTCACGCTAAGGCCTGGGGCCAAAGCTATCCTACCATCCCTAGAGGGTAATTCCTCGGCGCCCCTTAGTTCTTTTTTACTCGGTCCTTCTATAGTCGCACTTAAAGGTGGCAGCAAAATTTTCTGCACCCTATTAGCACCTAAATATTCCTTTACATAGGGTCCATAATAATGGTCAAAATGGTCGTGGGTAAAGAACAAATAATCCACATTAGCCAAATCCCCCTGCCCCCTACGCATGAGATCCCATACTGCCGGTGGCAGGTCTGTGAAGTAGTCCTTCAAGTCCTTATATAAGCCATCCACTATTATTTTAGTTCCCCGAGAAATGATAGCTAGGCCTGCATTACCCAGCAAAACAATTCTACTGTCTGCCTTCATCCTGTCACTCCTCACTTACTGTCTAAACCTTATTATAGCATAAGGAAAAAGGCTACAGCAATGGGTAAACCATGCTGTAGCCTTAGTATTATTTCTGTCTTGGTGCAAAAAGAGGAACCTCTAGATCTGGGTCATAGGCTCTGCCCATTTCAATGCCATCTACCTCAGCAATTAAAATATCACAGGTCAGAAGGACCTTGTTTCCTTCAATCACATGTCCGCCGAAAGCATTGCCATCCCTATCGGACAGTGAATAATGTAGATGTAGAAGAATGTCACCCTTGTCATCATGGCAAATCATACCTGACAAACCTAATAGCTCAATAGGACCATCCTTACAAATAGCTTCACTATAGCCATAACCAGCCTTTTTATCAGGTAATTCTACCGGGTCAAAAAACTTTGCATTTGCTAAGCTACCAATGCCTGTGAGGATAAAACCATCTTTAATATTATTATCCTTACAAACCTTTTCTACTCCTAGGAAAACATCTTCACCTGGAGACATACGTAATGCTACAACTCTTTTAATACCACCTAGAGCAGTAGTAATCATTTCTGTCACGCC
>CAZTGQ010000011.1:6681-15759 GCA_964613345.1 uncultured Acidaminococcales bacterium
ACGCCCCTTTCCTATTTAACTTCTACCTTCATATCCTCTTCATAAGGTTTTACCAGCGCAATTTGATCCTCGTCAATGCGCCCCGATTCATCCATTCTAGCCATACAGCTTAGAACAATATCAGTCATGGGTAATTGCACACCTAGCTTTTGGGCCAAATGCTCCGCATTTTTTATATCCTTGTAATGCACAGCAATTCTGGCATCAGCAGAGAAATCTCTTTTCAGCAATTTAGGAAGCTTGACGTCCATCACTCTATTTTGAGCGAAACCATCCTTGATAGCTGTAAATAGCTTCTCAGGCTTCAGACCGGCTTTGGTAGCAAAAGCAAAGGCTTCGCTGACAGCAACCAAATTACAACCCACAATCATATTATTAGCTAGCTTAGCTACATCACCGCAGCCAGGACCACCCATATAGGTTACACAGGTGCCCATACATTCCAGTATCGGTTTCACTTTATTAAAAGCTTCCTCCGAGCCGCCGCACATGATAACTAAGTTCCCCTCACGGGCCCCAATATTACCACCACTTACAGGAGCATCTAAAAGCTCTAAGCCAGCAGCTTGAGCCTTAGGATAAAGCTCCTGAATGATATCAGGAGAAGTGGAGGACATATCCACTATAACCGTTCCTTTTTTACCATATTTAATAGCCTGTTCTACAGAATTAATGATAATTGGATGAGTAGGCAGGATCTGAGCTATTACGTCACAATTTTTATAGATTTCCACTGGGTCCTCTACCTTATGTCCGCCGGCAGCCACAAAGCCTGTCATATGCTCAGCAACTACATCATAGCCATAAACCTCACAGCCACTTTTTTTGACGATATTAATTGCCATAGGACCGCCCATGACGCCTAAACCCAAAAAGCCAATTTTTAATGCCATCTTGTCACTTCCTGACCTTATTTTTTCTTTTTGTTAGGTACATGAATAGCTCTGCCCAAACCTTCTAGGGCTGCTTCTCTCATGGTTTCCGTAACAGTCGGGTGGGAGTGAATAGTAGCTACGATTTCATCCAAGGTCATTTCTCCGGCGATAGCCAAAGCACCTTCAGCAATTAAGTCCGTAGCACGTGGTCCAATAATATGCATTCCTAATACTTCACCGAATTCCTTGCCGGCGATAATCTTGACCAGACCTTCGCCACCATTTAAGATAAGAGCCTTACCATTAGCACTCATGGGGAATTTACCCACGATATAATCAATGCCTGCTGCCTTAGCCTGTGCTTCAGTCATACCTACAGAAGCTGCCTCCGGCTCAATGTATACGCAGGTAGGATTGGTTTTTTCTTCATAAAGGGCTGCTATACCCATAATGTTTTCTGCTGCCACTTCGCCCATAGCAGACGCTGTATGAGCAAGCTGTGCTTTACCAAAGACACAATCGCCGATAGCGTAAACACCATCCACGGAGGTTTGCATTTGGTCATTAACCTTAATGCGGCCACGGTCGTTTTCAATTTTACCAGCCTCTAGATTTAAGGAGGCAGTATTAGCTCTGCGGCCGATGGCCACTAAAACCTTTTCAGCCTCGAAGGAAACTGTTTTGCCTTCTTTATTCTTGCAAACAACCTTAGCGCCTACAGAGGATTTTTCTACGGATTGTACAGGACATTCCAAATTAAACTCCATACCCATTTTCTTCATATGAGCAACACCAATGGTAGTCAAGTCAGCATCAAGCATGGGTAGCATATGATCCATAGCTTCTACTACTGTAATCTTAGTACCAAAAGCTGCATAGGCACAAGCAATTTCTAAACCTATTACCCCACCACCGATAACCACCATGGACTTAGGTAATTTTTCCAAGGAAAGTGCGCCGGTAGAATCAATGCAATTAGGATTTTCCTTAATACCAGGAATAGGAGGTACGGAATTGATGGAGCCTGTTGCTAGAATAATAGCGTCAGCTGTCATCTCCTCCACCTTACCATCAGCCTTCTTCACAGAAAGCTTTTTAGGCCCGGTAAAGCTTGCTTCACCGTCAACCTTAGTAACCTTATTCATTTTCAGAAGTCCGGCTACACCGGAGGTCAATTGCTTAGAAATATCATTTTTATGCTTAATAACCTGAGGGAAGTTTACCTTTACGCCACTAACCTCAACGCCAATTTCCTTACCCTGCTCTTTGATTTCTGCTACTAATTCTGCAGAATGCAATAAGCACTTGGTGGGAATACAGCCGATATTAAGGCAAGTACCGCCTAGATGTTCCTTCTCTACTACCGTAACCTTAGCGCCCAATTGAGCTGCGCGAATAGCAGCTACGTAACCGCCAGGTCCACCACCTACTACAATAACACTGGCACCGGCTTTAGCAGCAGCAGGTGCTACAGGTGCTGCAGGAGCTGCTACAGGCTTGGCAGCAGGAGCAGGAGCTGCACCGACTTGTTCTCCGGCTGCTCCAATATAAGCCAATAAGCCCTTTACAGGAATATCGTCGCCCTCTTGAGCTACGATTTTCAGCAAGGTACCAGCAGCCTCACTAATTACTTCATTAGTTAATTTATCCGTGGTGATTTCCACCAAGGGTTCGCCTACAGCTACAGAATCCCCCTCTTTTTTCAGCCACTTGGAAATAGTACCCTCTTCCATAGTAAGACCAAGCTGAGGCATAGTTACTTCATGAGCCATCTATAATTCCTCCATTCACTTATTAAATACCACTAGCTTTTATAAAAGACCTTCTTAGAAGCCAATTTTCTCCTAAGAAGGTCTTTGAAGCAAATCCTACAACAAAATCTCCATGGGGTTTTCCAAGAGAGCCTTCAAATCTCTTTCAAATTTAGCAGCCTGAGCACCGTCAACTAAACGATGGTCAAAGGTGTGAGAAATTCTCATAAATTGATGCTTGGAAATTTTACCCTCATCATCCATTACTAATTCATCGCTAATTGCACAAACGCCTAAAATGCTGGAATCAGGTTGGTTGATAATAGGATTAAAGGTTTCTACACCAAACATACCTAGATTAGAAATGGAGAAGGTAGATCCCTTATACTCATCCATGTTAAGCTTGTTATCACGTGCTCTAGCAGCTAAATCCTTAGCACAAGCAGATATCTCGCTTAAGCTTAGCTTATCTGCATCCTTAATAACAGGTACAATAAGTCCAGCATCAAGAGCTACTGCCATGCCAATATTAATATGTGCGCGTTGAATAATGGTATCACCATCAATAGAAACAACAATATCTCTATGACTCTTAAGAGCCTTAGCAGTTGCTTTTAGCACATAATCATTAACGGAGTACTTAACTTCCATTTCTTCGTTAATCTTCTTGCGCAATTTCATAAGTGCAGTAACGTCTACCTTAACATTTTGTGTAACGGTAGGACATTCTCTGCGAGATTGTGCCATTCTTTCAGCAACAACCTTTCTCATGCCGGCTAATTTCTTAACCTCATCGCCTTCCATCAGTTCAATGCTGCCAGACTTAGCAGCAGCAGCAACAGGAGCGGCAGCAGCAACAGGTGCAGCTACAACGCCAGCTGCTTGTGCAGCTAAAATATCTTTTTGGATAATACGACCGGAAGGACCGGAGCCTTGAATATTAGTATAATCAATACCAAGCTTAGCAGCTACTTTTCTAGCCAAGGGAGAAATTTTAACTCTTCCCTTAGCTCCGGTAGCAACTGGTGCAGCTGGTGCAGCAGCAACAGGTGCAGCTACAGCTGGTGCTGCTGCAGCGGCAGGTGCAGCTGGCGCTACTGCGCCATCACCTACAGCTTCTCCTGGAGCGCCAATATAACCTAATAATCCCTTAACCGGAATATCTTCGCCCTCTTGGGCAACTATTTTAAGTAAAACACCTTCTGCTTCACTAACAACCTCATTAGTTAATTTATCTGTGGTAATCTCAATTAGTGGTTCTCCCACACTTACCTTATCCCCTTCATGTTTAAGCCAGGTAGTAACAGTGCCTTCCTCCATGGTTAAACCAAGCTGAGGCATTCTAATTTCAAAAGCCATGTTGTTTTCCTCCTCCTATTTATTAAGAACTTTTTTAACTGCTTTAACAATAGTTTCAGGATGAGGGAAGTTTTCATCTTCCAGGGTGGGGCTAAAGGGAGAAGTAATATTTAAACCACAAACACGCTCTACTGGTGCATCTAATTCATCCATTAGTTCTTCCGCAATCTGAGCAGAAATTTCGCCTGCATAGCTGCCTCTCTTCACTTCCTCGGAAACGATAATTACATTATGAGTCTTGGAAACAGACTTCACAATAGCATCCCAATCTAGGGGAACCAAAGTACGAAGATCCAAAACCTCGACATTAATGCCCTCTTTAGCTAACTGCTCAGCAGCTTCCATAGAGAAATTCACTTCTCTACTCCAGCTAATAATAGTAGCATCAGTACCTTCCTTCTTCACTGCAGCCACACCTAAAGGAATAGTATATTCGCCTTCCGGAATTTCTTCCTTCTTAGCATAAAGAAGCTTGTGTTCCATGAACATAACAGGATCCTCATCACGAACTGCTGATTTTAACAGACCCTTAGCATCTTCTGCGGAGCAGGGAGCTACAACCTTTAAGCCTGGCATATGACAGAACATAGCCTCTAAGCATTGAGAATGCTGTCCCGCATTTCTTCTACCAGCGCCCATGGGCAATCTTAAAACCATAGGTACACTTGCTTGACCACCGGTCATATATCTCATTTTCGCAGCTTGATTCAAAATAGGATCAGCGCAAACGGTAATAAAATCATCGTACATCAATTCTACTACAGGACGCAAGCCTCTCATAGCAGCACCTACAGCCATACCGCAGAAGCCTGATTCAGAAATAGGGGTATCGTATACTCTGTCAGCGCCGAATTCATCTCTAAAGCCAACAGTAATACCAAACACATTACCCATGACACCCATGTCTTCGCCTAAAATAATAACGTTTTCATCTCTAGCCATTTCTTCGTGTAATGCTTCACCAATAGCTTTACTTACGCTAATTTTTTTACTCACCTTGCGACACTCCTTTCGTTATCAGAGCCATATTCTTCGGTAATGGCCTCGCTAGGATCCGGATATTCAGATTCTTGAGAGAACTTCACGGCAGCTGCCATTTCCTCCAAGGAAGCCTTTTCGATAGCAGCTAATTCCTTTTCCGTAGCAGTCTTGTTAGCTAAAAGCTTTGCACGCATAACCTTAATACAATCATGCTTATGTGCATTTACCATATAGGAATCAGGACGATACTTAGCAGGGTCGCCGCAATAATGTCCTTGATGACGATAAGTCTTGCACTCTAGAATATATGGGCCCTTGCCACTTCTAGCATATTCTAAAGCTTCCTTCATAGCTTCATATACAACCACAGGATCATTACCATCTACCGTTTTACCTGGAATATCATAGCCCTTAGCTCTCACAGAAAGATCCTTGGTATTAGTTACTCTTTCAATAGCGGTGGAAACGCCATAGCCATTATTTTCAATTAGATATACAGCCGGCAACTTCCAAGCAGCAGCCATATTAATAGACTCATGGAAGGTTCCTTGGTTGGAAGCACTGTCACCAAAGATACAAACGGTAACATGTCCATCCTTGCGAATCTTAGAAGCCAGAGCAGAACCTGTAGCAATAGGAATACCTGCGCCAACAATACCATTAGCACCTAAATGGCATAATCCTTCTACATCTGCAATATGCATGGAACCACCCTTGCCCTTGCAGTAGCCAGTCTTCTTGCCAAAAATCTCAGCCATCATTTTATTTACGTCGCCGCCCTTAGCTAGGCAGTGACCATGACCTCTATGAGTAGTAGTCATATAATCATTTTTTTCCATGGCTCCAATTGCGCCAGCAGCCACAGCCTCTTCGCCAATACTTAAATGAATGTTACCTGCTAGCATACCTTTAGTAAAGCAATCAGCAGCTGTTTCTTCAAAGTCTCTAACACGAACCATAGTACGATAGAACCCTAAAAGCATTTCCTTGGAATACTTCTGTTTAACCACCTAAATCACCCTTTCTGAATTTGTTGAAGCATGAATTAGAAGCAAAAATTAAAATCATACAGCTCATCTTCCAGCCCTAGCTTGCCGTAGTTGTCATACAAGTTAGTTCTAAAAGAAAAGCCATATAATTACAAAACCATACGGCTTTTCTTTGTAGCTTACTTACCACCCAATCCCGGTAGGAACAAGGAGATTTGAGGCACATAAGTAATAAGTAGTAAAGCAATGATACCGGAAATAAGGAAGGGTGTAATCTTACGGCAGATATCAGACACCGAGACCTCACCCACGTTACAGGCCACATAGAGATTAACACCTACAGGAGGAGTAATCTGACCAATAGCCATGTTAACTGTCAAGAACACACCGGCATGGATTAGATCCACTCCAATGGTCTTTAGAACCGGAATCATAATAGGTAACAAAATGTAGAATGCAGAGTTGGCATCTAAGAAGCAACCGGCAATCAAGAAGACAATATTGATTAAAAGCATGATCACATACTTGTTGGAGCTGATGGATAATAGTCCTTGAGATAGCTCTACTGCTACCTGACTGGTGGTTAAAATCCAAGCGTATACAGCAGCTGCTGCTACAATAATCATAACTGTGGCAGAGGACATAGCAGATTCAATAAAAATCTTCTTTAAGTCCTTTACCTTAATTTCCTTGTAAACAAACATACCTACAAATAATCCGTAAACTACAGCTACACCGGCAGCTTCTGTAGGAATAAATACACCTGCATAAATACCCCCTAAAATAATAACAGGAGTTAACAGACCCCAAATAGCATCCTTAAAAGCTGCTACTCTTTCGTTCCAGGGCATCTTAGGCTGCAATTGAATGTCCATATCTCTGGAGCTCCAAATAGCACCATAGTAGTAGCATAAGCCCACAATAATACCGGGGATGATACCTGCGGAGAATAGCTTACCTACTGATACATCAGTAATGGAAGCATAAACAACGAAGGCAATACTGGGAGGAATAATAATACCAATAGCACCGGCAGAAGCAACCAAAGCAGAAGGTAAGCTCTTACCATAGCCTACATTTTTCATGGCAGGAATAAGAATAGGTCCAATAGCTGCTACTGTAGCAGGGCCGGAACCGGAAATAGCTGCAAAAAAGCAAGCTACCAAAACTACAACTGCTACTAAACCGCCTTTTCTGTGTCCTACACAAGCATTAGCAAAATTTACTAATCTTCTGGAAATACCGGCATGGTCCATAATAACACCGGCCAAAATAAAGAAGGGAATTGCCAAAAGAGCAAATTTAGCGGTACCGGAATACATGATACCGGGAATGATGGAAAGAGGGAAATCAGCATAAAGAAGTCCTGCAACTGCTGATAAGCCCAAGGACACGCCAATAGGTACGTTCAAAAGTACTAAAGCAAAGAAGATACCAAACAAGATTAAAGTCATCATTGGCTAGCACCCCCCTTTTCCTCGTCTAAAATTCTTTTCAGCTCCACATAGTTAGCTTCAATAATGTGAATTAAAACGAAGAAGGCACCTACAGGAATGGACATACCCTGAATATACTGAGGCATACCCAAAACAGGAGTAGTGGAACCCATTTCCATTTGTCCTTGAATCATTTCCACACCAAAAATAAGTAAAACGCCCATAAATAAGAAGCACATAATAGCACTAAGAAGTACAAACATTGCTCTAGATTTGCCCTTAAATTGATCCACCACGAAGCTCATACCTAAATGAGCATTGCGCTTAAAACCAATAGCAATACCTAGCATGGTAACCCATACGAAAACCGTTACCGTTAATTCCTCGGTAAAGGAAAAAGATGCGGAAAAAAGATATCTTGCTAGAACATTGACAAAGTTCATAATTGTCATATAAGCCATCATCACAACAATAGCATATTCTTCTATGTTGTTAATTATTTTCATTATAAATTTCAAGGTCTCCCCCTACTTTCCCAGACGATTTCACAAAAAAGCAAGAGGACAATGAGAAGCATTGTCCTCTCACTTAGCACAAACTTAAATTAGAAAGTGTAACCAAAAGCTTTGAATGCATCAACGCCAAATTTATCCTTATACTTGTCATATACAGGCTTCATAGCAGTCTTCATTTCAGCTATAGAAGCAGGAGACAATTCGTTAACCTTCATACCCTTGTCTTTGAACTCTTTGATAATAGAAGCATCTAAAGCACGAGAAGCTTTTACTTGCTCAGCACAAGCCTTTTTACCTGCTTCTTCAAAAATCTTCTTATCAGCATCGCTTAAGCCCTTCCAAACCTTACCACTTACGCTCAAAACGATAGGATCATAGCAATAGTTCCAGATAGTCATGTACTTTTGTACTTCTTGGAGCTTAGCAGATCTAATGGTATCATAAGGATTTTCCTGTCCATCAATAGCACCTTGTTGTAAAGCAGTGAAGCATTCACCAAAGGGCATTTGAGTAGGATCGGATTTTAAAGCACGGAACACATCAACCAAAATAGCGATAGCAGGAATTCTAACCTTCATGCTAGCTAAATCAGCTGGCTTTTCGATAGGTCTAACATTATTGGTGATTTGACGGAAACCATTTTCGCCGAAGCCTAGAACATGAGCACCCTTAGCGTTAATTTCCTTTTTCATGAATTCTCCGCCCTTAGCGCCATCTTTGAAAATTGCCTCATCAACACTCTTGTAGCCATTGGGGAAAATCCAAGGCATACTTACTACAGAAAGCTTAGGTACAACATTGGATAAAATCATAGAGGAGTGCAAGTCAACATCAGTTGCACCATTAAAGAGCATTTCGCAGCCCTTAGTTTGGTCCCCTGCAGCTAATTGTTCGTTGCCATAAATCTGTACTTTATATCTGCCAGCAGTTTTTTCTTCAACTTCCTTTTTGAAGGCCTTAGCAGCTACGTGCCATACGCTGGTTTCACCAGTGGTAACACTCATCTTTAAGGTCTTAGGCTTAGCAGCTGTACCGCCGCCACTTTTAGCTCCGCCACCACAACCAACAACACCCAAAGCCATTGCTGCACATACAAAACCAACTAACAACTGTTTCTTCATTTTCTAATTTCCCCTTGAATTTTCTAAACTTTACAAAAATTGTAACAATTC
>CAZTGQ010000012.1:0-8027 GCA_964613345.1 uncultured Acidaminococcales bacterium
CTTATTACTAATGATGTGGCTTTGCTGACCTTTGTTCCTTTAACTCTAATTATCGGGAAAAATATACATAGGGATATGGCTAAGCTGGTGATTTGGGAAACTATTGCGGCTAATTTAGGAAGTGCCTTTACCCCCATGGGAAATCCTCAAAATCTTTTTTTATACGCTCGGTATAATTTTACGGCAGGTGAGTTTTTTGCTACAACCCTACCTTTAGTTGTTTTTTCCGCACTTATGCTAGGCATTCTTGCTGTCCGAGAGGAAAAAGCTGCTATCGCTCTAGAACTTTTCCCTACGGCATTTGGTCATAAGGTTGATTCTTACCTTTTTGTGTTGCTTTTGGGCGTAAATATTTTGGCCGTTTTTCAAGTCCTAAACTATTATCTGGCCTTTTTATTAACGGCGGGAGTAGTGGCCGCTATCTCCCCTAAATTGTTTAAGCAGGTGGATTATACCTTGCTGCTTACATTTATAGGCTTCTTTGTTTTTATAGGGAATATTTCCACCTTTAGTTTTGTGGAGCTCTTAAAGCAATATATGCTTAATTCCCCGGAAGGTGTTTATTTAAGTGGGATTTTAGTTAGTCAATTTGTCAGTAATGTGCCAGCGGCTATGCTTTTGGCCGGTTTTACAGAGGAGGGCAGGGAATTGGTTTTAGGCGTGAATGTAGGGGGCTTGGGTACGCTCATTGCCTCTATGGCCAGTGTTATTTCTTACAAGCTCTATGATGAAAATAGCCTAGGACAGAGTGGAAATTATTTAAGACAATTTTTGTTTTATAATTTTCTCTTCCTTATAATTCTAGCCCCTTTAGTTTGGCTAGTTAGAATATAGGCGTGGTGGTGTAGACCATAACTGGTGCAAGCTCCTTGAATCTAGATTCCATGGGGAGACTTTTTCTTTTATAATGAGAATGTTTGAAGAAGCTAAAACTCCTTTGGGAAAAACTTTGGCTAAGGAAAAATGGGATCAAATTGCTCCGCAATTGGTTATTCTTATGGGCTTAAAGGCTGGAGAGGATCCAATTAAAATTTTAGGCGTTCCTAAAGTGTTCCAAGGTCAATAATAATTTTACGTGCATATTAAGGGGAATACATTTATATTGAGCAAAAAATAGGTTGCATAAAAAATAAGTGTGAGAAAAGACTAAAAAGTCTTTTTTCACACTTATTTTTGTTGTAGTGCTTATTATTTCATGAACATATAAGCTCCGGGACCTAAAGGAAGATTAAACATCATCCAAATAATGAGGAGGATGGACCAACCAATTAGGAAACACAGGGAGTAGGGTAGCATGGTGGAAATCAAGGTGCCGATACCACTTTCCTCATCATATTCCTTGGCAAAGGTTATGATCATGGCAAAATAGCTCATGAGAGGAGTAATAAGGTTAGTACAGGAGTCACCAATTCTGTAAGCTACCTGAGTAAGTTCTGGGCTGTAGCCTAGTAGCATAAACATAGGAATGAAGATAGGTGCTAGGATAGTCCATTTAGCTGAAGCAGAACCCATGAATAGATTAATAAAGGCGCTGAAAATGATGAACATAATCATTAAGGGAATACCGCCTAAACCGGTTGCTTCCAAGAATTGAGCACCCTTGAGGGCAATAATAGTACCTAACTTAGTGTACCCAAAGTAGTTAATGAATTGAGCTGCTACAAAGGTGAGGGCCATGTAAGGTCCAAGAGAACTCATGGCCTTACCCAAAGCGGCGCAAACCTGTCTATGGTCGGTAAATTTTTTAGAAGAATAACCGTAGACTATGGCCGGAATTAAGAATAAAAGCATTATTAGAAGAATGATACTTTCCATGAAGGGAGCTTTAGCAATTAAGCTGCCTGTTTTAGCATTACGGAGGAAAGAATCAGCTGGGAAGGCTAGAGCTGTGACCAGTCCCACAAAGGCAAGGAGAGCAAGATTTGCCTTAGTTAAAGCATTTTTTTCCACGCTAGTTAATTCGTTGCTGCCTAAACCCTTATGAGAATCATTTCCTGTGAAGACTCCTAGGCGAGGCTCGACAATATAATCCGTGACTAAGGTACCTATAATCGTGATTACGAAGGTGGAGGCAATCATAAAATACCAGTTAGAGGTTGGCTCTACAGAGCGACTAACGTCTAAAATATGCACGGCCTCTGTAGAAATTCCGCTAAGTAAGGGATCTAAGGTGCCGATTAAGAGGTTGGCAGAGAAGCCACCTGATACGCCGGCGAAAGCTGCTGCTAAGCCAGCCATAGGATGACGCCCATAGGCCATGAACATTAAAGCACCAATCGGAATAAGAATAACGTAACCGGCATCAGAGGCAATATTACTCATAATTCCCAGAAAAACCACCACGGGTGTGATTAATCTGTGGGGAGTTACAGCCACAGTCCTTTTCAAAAGAGCGGGAATATAGCCGCTGGTTTCTGCTACGCCAACACCTAGCATTGCTACTAGAACTGTTCCTAGGGGAGCAAAGCTAGTGTAGTTCTTTACAGCTGAGGTCATCATATAGACTAAGCCTTTGGGGTTTAGTAGGCTGATCGCCTTGATGGTTTGTGTTTCCACCTTGCCTGTGGCTCTATTGACTAGATCACCGGTGGCAGAAATGCCCATGGAGTTAAATAGTGCGGATAGTAGGACAGTGGCGAGAGCAAAGAGTGCGAAGAGAACGATGGGGTGGGGTAGCTTGTTGCCGACTACTTCCACTAGGTTTAGAAAGCGATTGAAGAGAGAAGTCTTTTGCGTTGAATCTTGGTTCATGTTAATTCCTCCTTGGTGTAAAATTTTGTAATTCCTCAAAAATCATAACAAAATTGTAACAAATGTGTCAATTACTTAGAGGCAAAAAGAGTGAATTTTCTAATAATTAAGATAAGTTAGCGTGATGATAGTGATTTTATCAGCTATTCAATTGAAATTACTAATAAGTAGCTAGATGGAAAATGAAGGCGATTAATAAAAAATAATTGAAGAAAACAATTTTTATAGAGAAAAGATAGTGAAGAGGATTATTTTAGGAGGAAAAGGAGAAAATGGAAAAAAAGAAGGGAAAAAGACAGGCTTTTGTTGACATAAAAGTTACCTATTGATAAAATTATCCTATAATATATAGAAAGAAATTTTTATACAAGAAAGCGGACCAAGAGAATTTGCTTTTAGAAATTAATACCGCTCTTGGATTTTTTTATTTTGGAGGCAAACAATGAAGGTAGCAATTATTATGGGAAGTAATTCTGATTGGCCTATTTTGGAAGTGGCAGAAAAAACCTTGAATGAATTCGGCGTGGAGGTTGAGGTGGTTGTTGCCAGTGCTCATCGTACACCTGATTTAGTTCACGAATTTGCTTCAGGGGCGAGAGAACGTGGTGTAGAGGTGATCATTGCTGCAGCAGGGGCGGCAGCTCATTTAGGTGGTGTGATAGCAGCCTTTACAACCCTGCCTGTTATTGGTATACCCATTAATGCTACCCCTTTACAGGGCATGGATGCTCTTTTAAGCTTTGTGCAAATGCCTTCAGGTATTCCTGTGGCTACCATGGCTATTAATGGGGCTAAAAACGCAGCTTTATATGCTGTGGAAATTTTAGCTGTGAAATATCCTGTTTTAGTGGAAAAGCTAGCAGAGCATAGAGAGAGGATGAAGAAGGAAGTACTTGCTAAAGGCGAAAAATTGGCTCAGACAAGAAACCAGGCTTAGTTGCCAAGGGATGAGGAGGAAAAACAGTGCAGGATTTCAATTTTGAGGCAGATAAATTACATGAGGAATGTGGTGTCTTTGGTATTTATTCTCATAAGGATGATGTGGCCTTAAATACCTATTGGGGACTTTTTGCTTTACAGCATCGTGGTCAAGAAAGTGCCGGTATTGCTGTAAGTGATGGCAAGAATATGAATATTAAAAGAGGCATGGGACTGGTGTCTCAGGTTTTTAAAGATGGACTATTAGGACTAGAGGGGCATTTAGGCGTGGGGCATGTGCGTTATTCCACTACCGGTGCCAGTATGGCTTTTAATATTCAACCGATGAAGGTGTATTATGATGGTGGCAATTTGGCTCTGGCTCATAATGGTAATCTTACCAATGCAGCTCAACTGCGCAAAAAGCTTACTCAAGACGGTGTGGTCTTTAACACCACGGTGGATACAGAGGTTGTGCTGAGCTTGGTAGCTCGTTCTAGAGCTAAAACTCTGCCTGAGAAGGTGGCTGAAGCTGCTAATGCCATTAAAGGAGCTTTCGCTATCATTGTAGCCAATGATGAAGAGCTGGTGGCTTTTAGAGATCCTTATGGCTTTAGACCCATGTGCTTAGGAAAATTAGATAATGGCTGGGTGGTATCTTCCGAGACCTGTGCTTTAGATTTAGTTGGAGCCAAGTATATTCGTGATGTTTTACCGGGAGAGATGCTTGTAATTAAAGACGACAACGCAGAACCGGAAAGCATTATGTATGCTACTGCTAGGCCCGAGCATAAAGCTCATTGTATTTTTGAATATGTATATTTTGCTCGTCCTGATAGTGTTATTGATGGTGAAAGTGTTTATTTGGCCAGAGTCAATATGGGGCGTCAGCTTGCCAGGGAAACTAAACAAATTAAGGCTGACGTAGTTATTTCTGTACCTGATTCAGGCACTCCGGCAGCCATTGGTTATGGTATGGAGGCAGGAATACCTTTTGTAGAGGGCTTAACCAAGAATAAATACATTGGTCGTACTTTTATCCAGCCAACTCAGAAACAGAGACTAAATGCTGTCCGCTTGAAGCTTAATGCTAATCGTTCCCTAGTGGAGGGAAAATCCGTAGTGATGGTGGATGATTCCATTGTCCGTGGTACCACTAGTGGGAAAATAGTACAGCTTTTAAAGGATGCAGGAGCGAGAGAAGTGCATGTGTGCATTAGCTCACCTCCGGTGAAAAACCCCTGTTATTACGGCATTGATACTTCCGTACGGAAGGAGCTTATTGCTTCTACCAAAACAGAGGAAGAAATCAGAGCCTATATTAAGGCTGATAGCTTGCATTATATTTCCATGGAGGGACTTAGAAAGTCTCTTAGCGTTTTAAAACCTGATGATATGTGTTACGCCTGCTTTAACGCCGGCTATCCGGATAATGCGGAGGACACTATTCGTCAGGGTACTAAATTTTTGTTCGACATGGGTTGTTAAAGGAGGATTATCAGGTGGGAGAAAAAAAGGCTATTACTTATGCAGATGCAGGTGTGGATATTGATGCAGGAAATAAAGCTGTAGAGCTGATGAAATCCAGCGTACAGGCTACCTATCGTCCCGAGGTTATGGGAGATTTAGGGGGCTTTGGAGGACTCTTTGCTCTCCAAACTAAATACAAGGAACCTGTGTTGGTTTCAGGTACGGATGGAGTAGGAACCAAGTTGAAATTGGCTTTCCTTATGGATAAACACGATACCATTGGTCAAGATGCGGTGGCTATGTGTGTAAATGATATTTTAGTGCAGGGTGCTGAACCATTATTTTTCTTAGATTATATTGCTGTAGACAAGGTTAATTCTCAAAAGGTGGCCAACATTGTTAAGGGTGTGGCCGGTGCCTGTCAGGAATCAGGGTGTGCCTTAATTGGGGGAGAAACCGCAGAAATGGCTGGATTCTATGCCAAGGACGAATATGATATTGCCGGCTTTTCCGTTGGTGTGGTAGAGAAAAGCAAAATGATTACCGGTGAGAAGGTAGCTGTGGGCGACGTCCTTTTAGGTTTGCCGTCCAGCGGTGTTCACTCTAACGGGTTTTCCTTGGTGAGAAAAATCTGCTTTGAGGTTATGGGTATGACTGTGGATACAATGGTACCGGAATTTGGTAAAACCTTAGGCGAGGAGTTAATTACTCCTACCAAACTGTATCCTAAAACCTGTTTACCCTTGATAGAGAAATTTGACCTTCACGGGATGGTACATATTACCGGTGGTGGTTTTTATGAAAATATTCCTCGTATTCTGCCCACAGGCTGTGATGCTTTAGTTAATGCTGATAGCTGGGAGATGCCCATGGTTTTTAAAATGCTGCAGCAATGGGGCAATGTTCCTTGGGCAGAAATGTATCGCACCTTTAATATGGGTGTAGGTATGGTGCTGGTAGTAGCTCCTCAAGAAGCTGAGGCTATCCGGGCGCACTTAACTGCTCAGGGAGAAAAATTCTATGAGCTTGGCACAGTAGTAGCTGGGAGCAAGAAGACGATTATGAAGGGCGGCGTTTTCGGTGCATAACCGTAAAATAGGAGTGCTAGTAAGCGGGCGTGGTAGTAACTTAGAAGCCATTATAGACAAAATCAAGCAGGATAAGCTACCCATAGAAATTAGCATAGTGTTAAGCGATAAGGCAGATGCCTATGCTCTAACCAGAGCTGAGGAAAATAATATTCCTCATGCTGCAGTTCTTCCTAAGTCCTTTCCTACCAAGGGGGACTTTGAAAATAAGCTGGATACTCTTTTGCGGGAGCATCAGGTGGATTTGGTTGTTTTAGCAGGATTTATGCGCATCTTAAGTGGCAGCTTTGTGCAGAAGTGGCAGCATAAAATTATCAACATTCACCCAGCTCTTTTACCGTCCTTTACAGGTCTTGATGCTCAAGGACAGGCTTTGGATTACGGCGTAAAGGTGGCAGGCTGTACTGTGCATTTTGTAGATGCTGGAATGGATACAGGTCCCATTATTATGCAAAGAGTGGTGCCTGTTTTGCCTGAGGACACTCATGACAGTTTAGCAGCACGTATTCTAGTGGAGGAGCATTTTGCTCTGCCTGAGGTTGTGAAGCTTTGGTCTGAGGGAAAGCTTTCTGTAGTGGGAAGAAAAGTTATTATTGAATAATTTAGCGATGAGGTGGAGAAAATGACAATTAAAAGAGCATTGTTAAGTGTTTCAGATAAAACCGGTATTGTAGAATTGGCTAAATTTTTGCATGACATTGGCGTGGAAATTATTTCCACCGGTGGCACTATGCGGGCCATTAAAGAGGCTGGTATTCCTGTAACCTATGTTAGTGATGTAACCGGTACGCCAGAGATGATGGATGGCAGAGTGAAAACCTTGAATCCAAAGATTCACGGCGGTATTTTAGCTGTCCGTAGCAATCCTGAGCATATGGAAGACATGAAGAAAAATGGTATTAAACCTATTGATCTTGTTGTGGTTAATCTCTATCCCTTTCAGCAGACTATTGCTAAGCCAGGGGTGATGGAGGCTGAAGCCATCGAAAATATTGATATTGGCGGACCGGCGATGCTTCGTGCTGCAGCTAAAAATTTTAGAGATGTGATTATTGTCACTAATCCTGCTCGCTATGCTACCTTGATTGCTATGCTTAGTCAGCATGGGGATGCAGATTTGCGTACCAGAAAAACCTTGGCTAAGGAAGCCTTTGCACATACAGCAGAGTATGATGGAGCTATTGCTGCGTATTTAACAAAACGCTTAAGTGAAGAGAAAGCATAGGGGAGATTATTATGGATATTTTAGTTCTTGGCGGCGGCGGTCGTGAGCATGCTATTATTTGGAAGCTAGCTCAAAGTGCCAGTGTTAATAAAATTTATGCAGCACCCGGTAATCCAGGCATTAGCGAATTGGCTGAGTGTGTTGATTTAAATATTGAAGACGGTCCTGTTTTGGTAAAATGGGCTAAGGAACATAAAATAGATTTAACCGTAGTAGGACCAGAGGCACCCCTGGTAGCTGGAGTAGTTGATGCTTTCCAAGCAGCAGGCATGCCCTGCTTTGGACCTACTGCAGCAGCTGCTGCCATTGAAGGCTCCAAAGCATTTTCTAAAGAACTAATGTCTAAGTACAATATTCCAACTGCTTTCTTTAAGGTCTGCAGTGATTTAGCAACTGCCAAGGCTTATGTAGAAGAAAAGGGCGCCCCTATTGTTGTTAAGGCTGATGGCTTAGCAGCAGGTAAGGGAGTTGTTGTAGCTATGACCAAGGAGGAAGCCCTAGCTGCTTTAGATGATATTATGGGCGACCATAAATTCGGTGCAGCGGGAGCACAAGTGGTCATTGAAGAATTTATG
>CAZTGQ010000012.1:8037-14785 GCA_964613345.1 uncultured Acidaminococcales bacterium
TATGGAGGGAGAGGAAGCGTCTCTTCTAGCCTTTACTGATGGGAAAACTATTGTGCCCATGTTAGCGGCGCAGGACCATAAAAGAGTAAACGATGGAGATGAGGGCCCTAATACAGGAGGCATGGGAGCTTATGCACCTGCTCCTGTGCTTACAAGTGAGCTTAGACAGAAGGCCGTAGATATTGTTTTACGCCCTGCTATCGAAGCCATGGCTAAGGAAGGACGTCCATATGCTGGATGTCTTTATGCCGGTCTTATGATTAAAAATAATGAAATCAAGGTAGTAGAATTTAATGCTCGTTTTGGTGATCCTGAAACACAGGTGGTTTTGCCACTCTTAGCTAGTGACTTAGGACAAATTATTCTAGCCTGTGCTACAGGTACTCTTAAGGAGGATATGGTGCGCTGGAGTGAAAAGGCTGCTGTTTGCGTAGTTATGGCTTCCGGCGGTTACCCTGCTACATATCCTAAGGGACTTGCCATTACGGGACTTGAGGAGGCTGGGAAATTAGAGGATGTGGTAGTTTTCCATGCTGGCACCAAGAATATTAAGGGGCAAGTGGTTACTGATGGTGGACGAGTGCTGGGAGTTACCGCTTTAGGTAATTCTATTGGACAGGCCAAGGATAATGCTTATGGTGCAGTGGACAGAATTCGCTTTGAAAATGCGCATTATCGGAGTGATATTGCTTGGAGAGCGCTGAAGAGAAAATAACTTAAAAATATGTTGCATTTGATACATAGTGGTGATAGAATAGAAAAAATATCTTAATAGGGGAGGATTCAAATGGCATATATTTATAAGGAACCAGCGCATACTTTTAGTGAATATTTATTAGTTCCAGGATATTCTTCTGCAAATTGTATTCCTGACAACGTTAGCCTTAAAACACCATTGGTGAAATTTAAGAAGGGCGAAGAAGCAGCGATAACCATGAACATTCCAATGGTTTCTGCCATTATGCAATCTGTGTCAGATGATAATATGGCCATTGCTCTTTCTAAAGAGGGTGGTATATCCTTCATTTTCGGTTCTCAATCCATTGAAAGTGAAGCGGCTATGGTAGCTAGGGTCAAGGGCTACAAGGCAGGCTTCGTAGTTAGTGATTCTAATATTAGTCCTGACAGTACCTTGGAGGAGGTTCTAGCCTTGAAGGAGAAAACGGGACATTCAACTATGGCAGTGACTTCAGATGGTACCACTAATGGTAAACTGATGGGAATTGTTACCAGTCGTGACTATAGAGTAAGTAGAGTACCCTTGGACACTAAGGTTTCTACTTTTATGACTCCGATTAAGGACATGGTTGTGGGTAATCACACTACCAGTCTTAAGGAAGCAAATGATATTATTTGGGATAACAAGCTTAATGCTCTGCCTATTGTGGATCAAGACGGACGTCTTTTATACATGGTTTTCCGTAAGGACTATTCCACTCATAAGCAATATCCTTTAGAACTATTAGATGGTCAAAAGCGCCATGTAGTAGGCGCAGGTATTAATACTCGTGATTATGCTGAAAGAGTGCCTGCTTTGGTTGAAGCTGGAGCTGATGTACTATGTATTGATTCCTCCGAGGGCTTTAGTGAATGGCAGAAAATTACTCTTCAATGGGTAAGAGAAAAGTATGGTGATACTGTTAAGGTAGGAGCTGGTAATGTAGTAGATGCTGAGGGCTTCCGTTTCTTAGCAGAGGCTGGTGCTGATTTTATTAAGGTCGGTATTGGCGGCGGATCTATTTGCATCACCAGAGAGCAAAAGGGTATTGGCCGTGGACAGGCTACTGCTATTATTGATGTAGCCCAGGCTCGTGACGAATACTATAAGGAAACAGGAATTTATGTTCCTATTTGCTCTGATGGCGGTATTGTTTATGATTATCACATGACCTTAGCTTTAGCTATGGGTGCTGATTTCATGATGCTAGGCCGTTATTTTGCTCGTTTTGATGAATCTCCTACTAACAAGGTTAACGTAAACGGAACCTACATGAAGGAATATTGGGGCGAAGGCTCTGCCCGTGCACGTAACTGGCAGCGTTATGATATGGGCGGTGCCAAGAAGCTGTCCTTCGAAGAGGGCGTAGATTCTTACGTACCCTATGCCGGTTCTCTGAAGGATAATGTTAATCTGTCCTTGAGTAAGATTCGTTCTACCATGTGTAACTGTGGTGCTCTTAACATTGCTCAGCTGCAGGAAAAGGCGAAGATTACTTTAGTGTCTTCTACTAGCTTGGTAGAAGGCGGTGCTCATGACGTAGTATTAAAGGATAACTCTAATAACTATCCTAAGTAAGCCTTAAATAGCTTTATATAGTCAAATAGACCGCCTAGGCGGTCTATTTTTATGTAATCTATACTTGAAGTTAGAATAAAGGCCAAGGCCAACAGCTTAAATAATTATCTGTAATTGATAATTATTCTTGACTACTTTGGTGAAATAGCTTACAATATAAATAGTAAGAAATAACTTTACGCAGGTACAAGGAGGAGATTTAAATGGCTTTCAAAATGACAAGCGAGGAAATGTACGACAATGATGTAGTAAATAGCTCAAAGCCAGTAGTTATGATTTTTAGTGCCCCCTGGTGTCACTATTGTGAGGCACTTAAGCCATCCTTAATGGAGCTAGCTGAGGAATTAGATGGCAAGATAGATTTTGTAGGTATTAATGTGGATGAGGATAAGAAACTCGGACGCAAGTACAAGGTCTTTACTATTCCCAGTTTAATTCTTAGAAATAATGGGGTGGACAGTGATAAGCTAGTTAATCCTCCCTCTAAAGAAGATGTTAAGCAGTGGTTGGTTCAAGAGGGCGTTCTTTAAATAAAAAATCCATGAAGAAATTCTTCATGGATTTTTTTTCATTTCAACAATTCTTTTTTTAATGCGAGATATTTGCGTGAATAGTAGGTTGAGAGCTGGGCTTCTCGGTAATCATAGCCAAAGGCCCTAGGAGAAAGTACTATATTAGGTGGTGCTTGTATTCTTTTGGCAATAGCAAGCCCGGTGAAAAGCTTCCACCATTTTTCTAAATCAGCAATGAAGGCTGTCGGAGTAGGGAATAATTCAGCTACAAGACCAGGCCTACACCCGATTCTTTCCTCCAGGCAATTGGCTTTATACCAGGTGAGAATGTCCTCAGGAGAAGCTTTTCTCCAACGTTCTACAAAGGCCTTGAGAAGATAATCATGATAGGGATAAATTAAAGGATCTCCGCCCACACCTACAGTTTGCGCAGAGGATAATTCCGCACTGGGCGCAATGGTAAAAATTTCTTCCGGCAGCACTTCCCTTTTGTAGATTTGTTGATTAAGAAAACGTCCTAAGGCGTAAACCTGGTGCTTCCACAAGTCCCCTAGAATAGCTAAGCAACCGGCTAAATCACCGTAGAAGGTGGAATAGCCCACTGCGGCTTCTGCTTTGTTAGCGTTACAGGAAAAAGCTCCGCCAAAGGCTGCTGCCGCTCCAGCAATGAGTCTGGCACCTCGGTCTCTGGCCTGAATGTTTTCCGCCATAAAGGGGGTTACGGTGAGGTTAAAAGTAGAATTGTCACCAAAATGCTGGATGGTAGTAGTGCTGAGTTGATTTATAGTTGTGTTAACTACGTCCTCAATGGGCATGATGGCGTAGTTTGTTTTTAAAGCCTTGGCAATATGCTCGGCAATACTCCGAGTAGTGGTAGAATTATATTTGCTAGGCATATTAATTAAAAGAACATTTTCAGCACCTAGAAGGTGCACGTAAAAAGCAGCAGCCACTGCGGAATCAATGCCACCGGATAAACCGATGGTCATTTTTTTTATGCCGGCTTCATTTAGAAAATGCTTTGCCCCGTAGCTCAGCGCTTCGTAGATTGTAGCAGTTTCCGAAGGCTCTGAGAGTGTAGCTTTAGGACCGGAGAGCTCTTTGGTAGCAGCGACTAGGGTTGTACATAGAAGCTCCTCTTTAAAGTAGGGAGAGCTAGCAAGCACGTCGCCATTGTTAGTATAGACGGAGGAACAACCATCGAAGGTGAAAATATTTTTACCATTATTTTGTACGCCAATAGCATTGCAATAGTAAAGTGGTAGGTGCAGGCTTTTTGCTTGAGCGGCAAAAAGCTTATGGCGTTTTACATTTTTGTTTAAGGTGAAGGGGGAGCAGGAAATATTGCAAATAATATCCGCGCCCTTGTGAGCTAAAATATCAGGTACCTTATGAGGATAGTTTTCTGTCCAACCATCTTCACAAAGCATGACTCCTAGACGAAATTTTTCACCCTTGATGGTTATATCCACAGGCTGTAAAATGTCCTCCAAGGGCTTTTGAAGCTCCTGCGCCAGCTGGGCTGCTGAATAAAAATATCTGGCATCATCAAATTCCCTGTAGGTTGGTAGACAGGTTTTGCTGAGAAAGCTTCCTGCTGCACTGTGACTTACGAGCTTACCGTCCTGAGCAACAAAGGCTGCATTATATTTGCGCCAATGTCCGTCCTCGTTGAGTTTGTTTTTATCTAAGGCCACGTTGCCGAAAACTAAGGTAAGACCACTGGTAGCCTTAATGATCTCTTGACCGTAAGTCACGCAGTCTTCTAGGAAAGCATCCTGTTCCCATAAATCTCCCAGTAAATAGCCTGGCACTACCATTTCAGGCAGAAGTAAGATATCCACGCCCTCCTTTTTGGCTTTAGCGATAGCACTTAAAACAGCTTGGGTATTTTTCCCAGGTTCACCGGGAGTGATTTCTATTTGTCCACAGGCTATGTTTATCTTCATTTTTTCACCTTTTCTTTTTATTTTTCCCTAGATTAATGTTATAATTATTGAGTATATTTTATTATAACAAAGGACGCTATATTATGAAAGACAAAGTAAAGAAAACTAATGCTGCTCGTATTTTAGATGAGCTTAAGGTTAATTACCAGCTTAAGGAGTTTCCCGTAGATTTAGAGCATTTAGATGCGGTCAGCGTTGCTCAGCAGGTGGGTATGCCTGCCGGTCAGGTTTTTAAAACTCTTTGCGCTAGAGGTGATAAAACCGGTATTGTTTTTGGTGTTATTCGTGGTGACGGAGAGCTTAACCTAAAAGCCTTGGCTAAAGCCAGTGGTAATAAAAAAGTGGAAATGGTTCACTTGAAGGAATTACAGCCTTTAACAGGTTATCTTCATGGTGGCTGTAGTCCTTTAGGTGCTAAAAAGAATTACCCCGTTTATTTGGATAGTACGGCAGCAGCCTGGCCCTTGATAGCTATTAGTGCCGGACTTAGAGGAATGCAGCTGCTTTTGGCGCCTAAGGACCTCTTAGCTGCAACTGGAGGAGTATATTTTTTGAATGAGTAAGTAATGTTTTGTAGTATTTCAGGGAGATTTGTGTTATTATAACGGTGCAAAAAAAAGGGAAAGTTGGTATAAAAATGCTATATATTAGTACCAGGGGAAAAGCAGAAATGGTGAGTGCTTCTCACGCTATTGCCAGTGGTTTAGCTTCTGATGGAGGACTATTTGTGCCTAAAGAGCTACCCAGATTGTCCTTAAGTGAAATTCAATCCATGGAAGGACTATCCTATGGGGAAAGAGCAGTAGCTGTTTTAAGTCGTTTTTTAACAGATTTTACAGAGCTGGAGCTTTGTGATTGTGTTTCTAAGGCCTATAGCCCAGAAAAATTTGGCGAAAATATCGTGTCCTTGCATAGGGTTAAGAATAATGTAGATGTGCTAGAGCTTTGGCATGGCCCTACTTCTGCCTTTAAGGATATGGCTCTGCAAATGCTGCCTCAGCTTTTAACAAAGGCGGTAAGAAAAACAGGAGAGCAAAAGAAACTGGTTATTTTAGTGGCTACCTCAGGAGATACAGGTAAGGCAGCCTTAGAGGGCTTTGCCCATGTAGAGGGAACTGAGGTTATTGTTTTTTATCCTAACGATGGCGTTAGTCCTATGCAACGCTTGCAAATGATTACCCAAGAGGGTAGTAATGTCCATGTGGTTGCGGTGGAAGGTAATTTCGATGATGCTCAAACAGGAGTGAAGACGCTTTTTGGCGATAAGAATCTAGCTGAGGATCTTTTGGCTAAGGGAATGTCCTTTTCTTCTGCTAATTCTATTAATTGGGGACGTTTAGTGCCGCAAATAGTATATTATTTCAGTGCCTATGTGGATGCTATGAGCTCCGGTAAAATTAAGCCTGGAGAAGAAATTAATTTTTCTGTGCCTACGGGAAATTTTGGGGATATTTTAGCAGGCTATTATGCAAAGCTCATGGGTCTGCCTGTGCATAAATTTATTTGTGCATCTAATAGCAACAATGTGCTTTCTGACTTTATTAATACAGGCGTATATAATAGAAACAGACCCTTCCATAAAACAATTTCTCCTTCCATGGATATTTTGATTTCCAGCAATCTAGAGCGTCTATTATTTGCCAAAACGGAAAATAATAGTCAACAGGTGGCTAAGTGGATGGAGGAGCTTAAGGAAAAAGGGCAGTATGCAGTAGGCAAGGAATTGCAGGATAAGATCCTTACAGATTTCTTTGCTACCTGGGTGGATGAAATTGAAACCAAGGAAACCATCGGTGACGTTTATAACAATTATAATTATGTGCTGGACACTCATAGTGCAGTAGCCTATAGAGCCTTGGAAAAGTACAGACTTTTAACCAGTGACAGTCGTTATAGCGTAGTTTTATCCACGGCCAGTCCTTTCAAATTTAGTCAGTCCGTACTAGAGGCCTTGGAGCCTCAGGAAAGCTTTGGAGAGTTAGAGCCCTTTG
>CAZTGQ010000013.1:0-2663 GCA_964613345.1 uncultured Acidaminococcales bacterium
TATTTTTCTTATCTACCTTTGGTATATCTGATTTTGCTATAGCTTCTTCCCTTTATCCTAAAATGATATGGGTTAGTGAAAAAAAACTTCCGGGAACATTAAATACTGAATGTGTTATTCCGGTAGCAGTCATGGCACTGTGTTATATATCTTCTATACAGGTGCATATTGGAACTTTGTTAACGGCCATTGTCTGTCAGGTTTTAGGTGCTTATATAACGCCACGCTTTGTAGTTAAGTTACCTATTAATATTATAAAGCGTTGTGTGGTGGTGGGACTTTTTGTGGCAGCGATAGTTATTTTGGCCAATAAATTCGGCGTCTACCCTACCGGGGGAGAAAAAATGGGGCTGGAGGGTCGGGAATTAATGCTTTTTGCTGTTTTGTGTTTTGTCTATGGTGCTTTCAATAATATGGGCATAGGTTCATATCCATTGACCATGGCTACTGTTTACGCTATGGGGTTATCACCGGTGGCGGCTTTTCCTATTATGATGGGAGCTTGTACTTTTTCGGTACCTATAGGTGCTATGCAATTTATTAATTTGGGACAGTATAGTAGGAAGATTACCTTTTTTGCTTCCACATGGGGTGTGTTGGCTGTTTTAATAGCTGTTTTTCTGGTAAAAAGTTTAAATGTGTCACTTTTACAATGGCTCGTGGTGATTGTTATTTTGTATAGTGGAGTGACTATGCTGCGTAGCTCGTTATGGCAGGAGAAGGTGCAAAAGGAGAGTGAAAAACATGAAAGTTAAAATTTTAACAGCAGCGGAGATGGAAGCTAATTTCACAGTGCAAAGACTGGGGAAGTAGTTTGCCTTATGGATGGAACTTTTTTAACAAGAATTAGAACTGGGGCCTTAGTCGGTGCCGCAACGGATGTATTGGCCAGAAAAGATAGTAAAAGTTTTGCCCTTTTTGGAACCGGGGGTCAAGCAAAAGCTCAATTAGAAGCTATTTTAGCGGTACGGTCTTTAAGTTCTGTGAATGTTTATGATGTGGATGAAGCTAGAGCAAAAAACTTTGCGGTGGAGGCACAAGATAAATGGGGGAAGAAGTATAGTGCGAAAATACAGGCGGTAGCGACTCCCTTGGAAGCTATACAGGATGCTGACATCATTACAACTGTGACCACAGCCAAAAAGGCAGTTTTTGAGGGAAAAGACGTTAAGCAAGGTGCACATATTAATGGAGTTGGTTCCTATACACCGGAAATGGCAGAAATAGATCCGTATATTGTGACATGTGCCAGAGTTTACGTGGATACCAAAGAGGGGGCACTTCATGAATCGGGGGATTTGTTGCAACCTATGCAACAAGGCCTTTTTAGTGCGGAGCAAGTTGTGGGTGAGTTAGGGGAGGTGCTCAGCGGTAAGGTCCCCGGGCGCGTAGAAGAAAAGGATATTACCTTTTTTGAAACGACGGGAAGTGCAGTTTTTGATCTCGTAACGGCGCAAAAAATATACGAAAAGGCTTTGACCGCTAATTTTGGGCAGATGATAGAGCTTTAAATATGTTATAATATAGGAAAAACAATGGAGAGTGGATCATGAAATTACGTAATTTATTGGTAGTACTCAGTCTTGGTTGTTTGGTTTTAACTGGATGTTCTTCAGAGAAAACCAAGGAGGTAAAGCTTCAGCCTGCTCCTACTTATCCGGGATGGGTGAGTATCAAAATAGATAAAGTAGGTACTCTCCAAGTGCCGCCCACTATGCTTCAGCAGACAGAAGCCGATGTGAAAAAGGAGCTGGAGGCGGCTAAAAATGATCCCAAAAAGCTTCTGACTCTGCAACGCAAATATACTATTTTGAAGCAGTCCAAGAGTATTGTGTGCCAGGCTACGGACAGTAGCAAATATGCCAGAGTGGTTTTTAGTTCTTTGCCCGTTAAGGATAAAATCCCGGCCTACGGTCGTCCTTTAGGTCTCAAGGAAGCGGAAATAAAGGATTTTGGTGAGATTACCAAAGAAGGTATTATGGCGGCGGCAGAGGGCGTGACCTCTAAGGAGATGGCAGGAGCTACCAACAGTACTATTAAGTATTTGAAGTGGCAGCCCATGAAGAGCGAAATTATAAATGGCGCCGAGTGCCTCCATATTGCTTATGAATATCAACAGGATAAGGAACCGTCTGTATGGGTGGATAGATATACGTTCTTTGATAAGAATGTAATTTATACTCTGGATGTGTCTTCTCGCACAGCGGAAAAGGATTTGTGGCACGCTAAGGACAAGGACATTAATAATATTGTGCAAACCTTGAATATTAAGGCACAATAAAGTAAGACAGTTGTTGAAAAAGCTCTGCTAATTTGTTATAATTCTAGAGTTAATGCTACTGTAACTCAGTTGGTAGAGTGGCACATTCGTAATGTGCAAGTCGCAGGTTCGACTCCTGTCAGTAGCTCCAAAAATTGTAAAAAGCCGTTAGGACAAATCCTAACGGCTTTTTTGTGTAGAAAATTAAAGTTTATATTATAGAATTTTTGTTTTTGCCGTAGTTCAGGCAAGCTGAGATTTATATTAAGACTAGCAGTAGAATCATATTTTAGTAGAAAAGACCGCCAAGATTAAAGATACCAAGTGCTGCTAGGATTACATTAATGGCCACATTGCATACAGAAAGTAGGACTTGTAAAAGTAGTTTTTTTGAAAAGATGAG
>CAZTGQ010000013.1:2673-14485 GCA_964613345.1 uncultured Acidaminococcales bacterium
ACATTTTGTTCATTTCCTCCGTTGTTGTATCTGGCTTTGCCACAGTATAAGAAGACATAATTATGGCTCCGCCGGTAGAAAGAGGGCTTATGGCTGCGGCAAAGGAGGTTGCAGTAATAGCAGATATTAATTCTACATAACTTGCATTAGCGAATTTGGTGCAAAGCTCCGCTACAATAGGATACATAGCTGGCATGACAACAGCCGTAGTAGAGCTTACCCAGGACAAAATGCCGGAGGTTGCTGCCATAATGGGTGTGACCGTGCTTTCTGACATAAAAGAACTCAAGGTATTGGAAATTAGTTTGATTCCGCCTAAAACGCCAATCATATTTACTAAAACACCTACGCCGCATATCATGATTAAGGTTCCCCAGGGTATGCCTTTAATAGCCTTTTTTTCATCGGCGCAGCCTAGAAAGATAAGGATAGAAGCCATAACAAAAGCGAAGAGACCGGTATCAAGCTTAAAACCAATACAACAAATTACCATGACAGTAATGGCAAGCATTGTAATTTTTTGCTGCTTATTAAAATGGGGTATTTCAGATAATTTTAAGGGATTGTTTGCGTTAACCTTGTAGCCTTTGTAAATTACGTATACAACTAGAGTAAATATAAATCCAGAGAGCAGCGTTGATAAGAAAAGATGTAAGCCAAAACCGCTGTAACCTAGGGGAGTAGATAATTCCTTAGCTAAAATGCCAGTCATGGACAGAGTGGAGGCACATCCGGCATTAGCGCCTAGCTTAGCATATAATGCGGTTGCCATAGGATTAATCTTAAGCTCCATGGCTAAGTAAACGGCAAAGGTAGTCATTAGAATGCCTGCGGCAATGTGTCCGGGACCAATGGCAGAAATAAAAGCGGAAAGAAAAAACATCAAAGGAGGAATTAAATAGGTCCTTTTACCAACCAAAGCTATAATTTTTTTAGAAAATAAGTCTAAAGTTCCATTTTGGGAAGCCATACCGAAGAGGAAGGTTACACCAACTAAGGTAACAAACATGGAGCTGGAAAAGCCTTTGGCAATGGCACTAACCTTTAAAAGCTTCATAGTACTGCCTGTTTTAACTTCGAAATTTAAGGCTATGGCAAATAATGTTAATAAAAAGGTTGCACCAAGAGATAAAAAACCAATGTTAACCTTTTTAATAAAGCCAAGAGCTATAACAATAACAAGCACCAGAAGAGAAATTTGTGGAAGAAAAGTAATTAATCCGTTCATTATATTGTCCCCCTTTTTTTCAATGCGGCTGTTCCCTCAAGTAAAAGATTTGCTGTCCTAAAACCAAAGGTATCTTCAATTACAGGATAGTTTTCTCCTGCTTTATAATCAACACCGCACTCTAAAATACCACTGGGATGACCGATTCTAATAAATTGGGTATCTGTTTCCTTACTCATGACCTGTTGTACAATGCTTCCTTGTACAACAGCAGCTGCTGCCGTACACATTGCACCGGTCATGGCATAACTGGGATGGGTTTTTTGCATGGACATCATACGGGAAAGAATATCAATACTGTCTTTTTCTATTTCCTTACCTTCTGAAGTCACATAGTTTGTTGGCTCGGCAACAAAGGTCATTTTGGGAATGCCGGGAGTATCCCAAGGGGACTTTGTATAATCCTCAATTAGTCCTAGCTTAACGGCTGCAAGGCCCCTTACTTTTTCTAAGAGGGCAAGCTTTTCGGGGTCACTATCAAGGTCCGCAGGTAATTCGGTGCCTTTTAGGCCTAAATCAGTTGCTTTTATAAAGACCAAAGGATTAGCAGCATCTATGATGGAAACCTTAACCTTTTTATAGCCGGGGACGTCTAATATATCTACTACATTACCTGTGGGCAATAGACCTCGGCCAAGTGTTCCTGCAGGGTCCACAAATTTTAGCTTAATGGGAGCGGCAGTGCCTGGAACTCCTGCTATAGTGAAGTCTCCCTCATATTCTACATCATTATTTGTTGTTTTTACCTCGGCAATAATAATTTTTTTGGTATTAGTATTATAAATCCTGACAGAAGTCATTCCCTCCTCAGCCTTGACCAAGCCTTTTTCAAGGGCAAAAGGACCAACTCCGGAGGAGATATTTCCGCAGTTTCCTTTGTAGCTGACAATGGGTTTATCAACAGCAACCTGCGCAAAGGTATAATCAACGTCTGCATCTTTGCGGTGGGAGGCGCTAATAATAGCGACCTTGCTGGTAACTGATTGAGAACCGCCAAGACCGTCAATCTGTTTTTTATCCGGACTTCCCATTAGTTCGAGTAAAATATTATCCCATGTAGCTTTATCCTTTGGAAGATTTTCCTGCAATATATATATTCCCTTGCTAGTTCCTCCTCGCATAATAGTTACCGGTAATTTAAATCTATTTGTATCCATCTTAGCTCCTCCTATGGTGCATGATTTTACCTTTAGCTATTTTTTTGCGAAGGTACCATGCCCTTTTCATATCATAAAAAGCCGGCTAAACTAAAGTATGAATTAGTTAAATGAACTCTTATCGCGATTTTTTAGAGTTTTCTAATTTTTCTTTAATTTCACTATAACAATAATGAAACTGTTTGTCTAATTCATAATTATCATTTTAATTATAGCTTTTGGCTATTATTTTCTTGCTAAAGCAGAAGAAGTGATTTAAAATTATGTTGTGCCTAGATGGTAATCCTGGAGAGGCAAGGGAGGTAAGAATATGGATTTTAAAGATCTTGCTTATGTTATTGCTATTGCAGAACATCAGAGCATTACTAAGGCTGCCGGTTCTCTTTTTGTTAGCCAGCCAACCATAACTAAATTTTTAAAGAAGCTGGAGCATGATTTGCGACAACAGCTTTTTCATAAGGTTGGTAATAAGTTTTTATTAACGTATGCAGGAAAGCGCTACGTAGAGAAAGCAAACGAAATATTAAAACTAAAAAAAGAATTAGATCAGGAAATGGCAGATATTATTAAATCCAATGTGGGTGAATTAAATATTGCTTTCCCTGCGGTTCGCGGAACATATATGTTGCCCTGTGCTTTGCCTGTATTTAAAAAACGGTATCCTAATGTGCATATTAATATTACAGAGGCCCCCTCTTCGAATTTGGAGCAGTTGCTCATTTCTGGTGGAACTGATTTAGCGTTTTTTAATGCTCCAACTAAAAGCCCGAAAATAGCCTATGAGAGAATTGCGGTGGAAGAAATGGTGCTTATTCTTTCTAAAAAACACTCTTGGGCTGATAAAGGAATTGTCAAAGAAGGATGTACTCATCCTTGGGTAAATTTAGCAGAATTAAAAGATGAGCTTTTTATTATTCAAAAGCCGGAACAGCGTACTCGTCAGATTGTTGATAAATACTTGAAAACTAATGATATAGAGCTGCCTAATATCTTGGTTACTAGTAATATTCAAGCGGCTGTGGAATTAGCAGTTCAAAATTATGGCATTGCTTTTGTCTGTGAAACCCACTTAAAACATATGAATCTGGGCAAGGATTATGTCTGTCTTTCTTTTGGGAACCCTAGACTGACCATTGATTTCGTAGCGGCCTATAGAAAAGGGTCGTATCTTTCTTACCATGCTAAGGAATATATTAAAATTGTGAAGCAATTTACTTGATAAAGGGGAAATATATTTTTGCGCCTTGAAATAAACAGATAGCGGGAGTTGAAGCAATTGACTTCAACTCCCGCTATCTGTATTCGGGCAAAAAGCTATTCTAATAGAGTTCTTGCGGTGTCAGCATCAGTAATAAGCTCGTTGATGTACTCCTGACGAAGTACTCTGGCCGTAACTTTAGTTTTATGCTTGCCACATACTACGGCAATGCGCCTTGGTACAGCTAAGATAGTTTCTAGGGGAACGGCTAAAAGCTTATTATTTAGAGGAATATCGGCAATTTGTCCATCCTTATCTAAAATACGTCCAAAAATGCTTCCCAGACAGGAGGGAGCGGCTTTTTTGTCTTTTTCCGTGAGATAAGGACTGAATTGACTTTTAAAAAAGGGCAAGCTAGTGGTGGAGCCAATACCGGTGAGCAGTACAGTCATTTCTTTAGCTTTTTCCAGGGTGGCCTGAATGGTGGGTTCAAGGCAGAACATTTCTTTGATATGGGGTTGCTTAAGATAAAGGGGACCATCTAGAAAAAAATTGGGCCCAAAATAGGCATTGCTTACAATCCGCATTAAGGCATCTGTTTCCAGAGAAGGATTCGTTAAGCTAATTCTGCCTGCTAGTTGAATGCTGGTTACAGGATTGTTGGCAATTTGCGGTAATTGACTAATCACAGATTGCATGGTTTTGCCCCAAACTAAGCCCAGGACAGAATTAGGGGTGAGACTTTTGTTTAAATAAACGGCACCTACCTGACCTAATTGTTTGAGACCATCTAGGTAAGGAGAATATTGAGTGTTAACTACAACTACTCTTTTTAAGGGGAAATGCTGCAGAAGGCTGGTTTCCATATCTTTGTTGCGCATGCTTTTATAGTTAATTTTGATATCTACAATTCTACCCTCTCTAGCCTGCAAAATTAATTTAGCCACCTTGAATCTGGTGGTGTTGTAGGCTGCAGCAATTTCTTGCTTGGTCATTCCCTGATTATAGTACATGTTGGCTATATTGCAGAGAATATCGTACTGGTCATTGGGTGGGAGCGTTTCAAATTTCATGGGTGTACCTCCGTAGCTTTATTGGGTTTATTATAACATTCCTTAAAATTTTACACAAATGATAATATGTATCACAAAAGAATTTAATATGCAACAAATGATATATTGAAACACAAATGATATGATGCTATGATGAATTTATAGAAATTACACAATATTGTGACAAAGGAGAGAATCTCATGATTAAGCTATATGATACCGGTGTTTATTTAGTAAATGGTACGGAGCTTTGCACAGAAGCAGCAGAGGTGAAGGCTAAGATGGGCAAAGAGGTAAACGCCAGTGAAGGTCTTAAAGGCACCATGGCCTATAATATTTTGCAGGCGCATAATACCACGGATGACATGGAGCATATGCAGTTAAAATTTGATAGTATGACCAGCCACGATATTACTTATGTAGGTATTATTCAGACTGCTCGTGCTTCTGGAATGAAAAAATTCCCCATGCCCTATGTTTTAACAAACTGCCACAATTCTCTGTGTGCAGTAGGGGGTACTATTAATGAGGATGATCATAAGTTTGCTCTTTCTGCCGCACATAAATATGGTGGTATTTACGTACCTACGGACATGGCAGTTATTCACAGCTATAACAGGGAAATGATGGCCGGTTGTGGCAAAATGATTTTGGGCTCTGACAGTCATACTCGTTATGGTGCCTTGGGAACTATGGCGGTAGGTGAAGGTGGCGGTGAATTAGCTAAGCAGCTAGTAGGTCGTACCTATGATTTTAGACGTCCTGGCGTTATTGCTATTTATTTAACAGGAGCACCCAAACCGGGTGTTGGCCCTCATGATATTGCTTTAAGCATTTGTGGTGCCACCTATAAAAACGGCTATGTAAAAAACAAGGTTATGGAATTTGTCGGCCCTGGGGTGAAAAACTTAGGGGTGGAATATCGTAATGGCATTGATGTCATGACTACGGAAACCACTTGTTGGTCTTCTATTTGGACTACAGATGAGGCAGTCAAGGAATATTTAACCATGCACGGACGGCCGGAAGCCTATAAGGAGCTAAAGCCCAGTGATGTAGCTTATTATGATGGCTGCGTTTATATTGATCTTTCCACTATTGAAAATACTATTGCTATGCCTATGCATCCCTCTTATATTTATACTATTCATGAATTACAGGCTCATGCTAAGGAGATTTTGGGAGAAGTTGAAGATACTGCTAATAAGCAGATTGCGAAGACCGCCCATATGGACCTTCTGAGCAAGCTCCATGATGATGGCAATATCTATGTGGATCAGGGAATTGTGGCCGGCTGCAGCGGTGGTACATATGATAATTTGTGTACAGTTGCCAATATTTTAAAGAACCATAGCTGTGGTAATGGTACTTTCTCTCTCAGCGTTTATGCCGGAAGTATGCCCGCCTATTTAGAGCTTTTAAAGCAGGGCAAGATTGCGGATATGGCGGCTGCCGGTGCTATTATTAAAGAGTGCTTCTGTGGTCCTTGTTTTGGTGCCGGTGATACTCCTGCTAATGGAGAGTTCAGCATCAGACATACTACTCGAAACTTCCCCAATAGAGAGGGATCTAAGCCGGGTGAGGGTCAAATGAGTGCAGTAGCCTTGATGGATGCTCGTTCCATTGCTGCTACCGCTATTAATGGTGGTAAACTAACTGCTGCTACGGATTTGGCAGAGGTAGATTATAGCGTTCCTAAGTACTTCTTCAATAAGGACGTCTATAGCAAGAGAGTCTATGATGGTTGGGACAAGGCTGATGACAAGGTAGAATTAAAGTATGGCCCTAATATCAAGGATTGGCCTGTAATGCCGGAACTAACTAAAGATTTATTAGTTAAGGTTTGCTCCTATATTACTGACCCAGTTACTACTACAGATGAATTAATTCCTTCCGGTGAAACATCCTCTTATCGCTCTAATCCTGAGCGCTTAGCAGAATTCACTCTTTCCAGGAGAGATCCGGAATATGTGGGCAGAAGTAAGGCCGTACGCATGGAGGAAAGAAATAGAACTGCAGGTAAGGGTTTATCTCAGGAAGTAAAATCAGTCTATGCAGCCTTAGAAGCAGTAGGACTGAAGGTAGATCCTGAAGGAACTGATTTAGGAAGTACTATCTTCGCTAATATGCCGGGAGATGGTTCTGCACGTGAGCAGGCTGCCTCTTGTCAAAGAGTTGTGGGAGCCAGTGCTAATTTTGCTAAGCAATATGCTACTAAGAGATATCGCTCCAATTGTATTAATTGGGGAATGGTACCATTTTTAGTAGAAAATCCTGAAGTTTTTGGCTTAGATGACTATATCTTTATTCCTAATGTACGGGAAAATGTACTTGGTAATCCCAAGACCTTTACAGCCTATGCTGTCAGTAAAACCGGCAAGGTTACTGCCTTTGAAGTTTCCTTAGGGGAACTTACGGAGAGCGAACGCCAAATTATTGTTGAGGGCTGTCTCATTAACTACTATAAGAAAAATTAGTTTTAAATAAAGATTAAAAGAAGCGAGGATAAGAAGATGGTTGCAGGTATAGGTTTTCTAATGATAATTTGTATTGTGGTATTGCTTTTAAAGGGCAAAATGTCACCAATCGTGGTATTGACATTAATTCCCTCTGTGGCGGCCTTGATTTTAGGGTTCGACCCTATTTCTATAGGTAAATTTATAGCTAAGGGTGTTACCACTACTACAAGCAATGGCATACTGTTTATTTTTTCTGTAATATATTTTGGAGTTATGTCTGATACAGGGATGTTTGATGTTATTGTAAAGTTTTTAGTAAAAAAGGCAGGAAACAATGTTATAGCAATCACTGTTGCTACTGCCATTATTGCAACCATCGCTCATTTAGATGGAACTACGGCAACAACTGTTTTGATTACGATACCAGCCTTATACGGTGTATATAAGGCTATGAATATTGATTTACGAATTTTGTTATGTATTACGGGTGTTTGCATGGGTGTTATGAATCTATTACCTTGGGGTGGTCCTGTAGCTCGTGCTGCTACAGTTTTATCTATGGATGCAAATAATCTGTGGCATATTATGATTCCCATTCAAGTTGTAGGTTGCATTACCAATATTGTTATTGCTGTTTTGTTAGGCCTATTAGCTAAAAGGCAAGGGGCTGGGTTCGGTAAAGGAGAGGTTGTAGAGAACAATGCGGCTAAGGAGGAAGCAGATGCTTTGCGTAAGTCAACTGGCTATCTTATTTTTAATGCAATTTTAACTGTTGGGCTAATTCTTGTTTTATCCATGGGATTAGTGAAAAGCTATGTTGCTTTTATGGTGGCATTGGGCATTGCTTTGGCTGTTAATTATCCGGATTTGAAGTTACAAAATAATTTGGTGAAAAAACATGCTCCGGGAGCAATAGCTATTTCAGCGACATTATTTGCTGCTGGTGCCATGGTAGGAATTTTTGACGGAACAAAAATGTTGACTGCTATGGCGACGGCAATTATTGCGGTTATTCCAAGCTTTTTGGGAAGGTTTATTCATATTATTTTTGGTGTTTTAGCGCTGCCTTTGGGTCTATGCATTGGTACAGATGCATACTTCTATGGAATCATGCCCTTGGTTATGGAAGTAGGAGAAACATACGGAGTAGCTAGGTTAAGTACGGCAGTTACTATGATTATTGGTAAGAATTTAGCCTTAATGGTTAGCCCTCTAGTTCCTGCTACTTTTTTAGCAATCGGTTTAGCGAATGTGGAGCTGAAGGAACATATGAAGTTTAGTATTCCTATTTATTGGGGTGCTAGCGTAGTAATGGTCATTATTGGTGTGGTGTTAGGCATAGTGCCGTTAAATTAAGAATGAAAGAATGTCTTTTGCCAGTTTTAAATAATATCTTACGAGTTAAGCTCGAATTCTACACCTAGAACGCAAATAACCTCCCGTCCAGGGGAGGTTATTTGCGTTTAGAAAAATATGTGTTTGGGGTAAAAAAAGTAAAGTGTTAGCTTCATAAAATCAATTATTACTTTTTAAAGAAGCTAGGAGCAGCTTGGTCAAGAGCTTAGTGGCTTTGCTTCGATAGCCGCCTTTGGGAAATTCTAAAACGAGATCTATATAGCGTCCTTTGGGACCGATAGCAAGATAGGTGACGTTTTCTTGTGCTCTGGCGCAGGATCTATAGGTAAAAGCCAGAGCAATGCCGGCTCTGGCCATGGAGGCAGCAAAATCAGCAGTAAGCATTTTATTAACCGCAATAATAGGCATGGAACACTTTTCAAATTCTTCTAAGGCCACGCCACCTAAAATGGTAGTGCTGGGACTCAAAAGAAATTTAAACTGCGCTGCATCCTTCATTTCTACCCAAGGAGAGGGGGAAGAATGGACATATTGCATAACGGGATGATCGTTGGTAGTCACAATACAAATTTCATCCTGCATAACGGCTTCAATATCAATTCGATTGGAGCTATGGTTTTTAGCTACAAGGGCCATGTCCAATTCGCCGGACAAAATTTTATCTTCCAGCCAAAGACTATCGTGCTCATGAATAATTACTTCTATACCGGGATAGGTATTGTAGAACTCTTTTAAAACCTTGGGAAATAAATATGCTCCTCTGTAGGAGCTTATGCCAAAATCTATACGGCCTCTTTTTAGCTCTTCAATATCCCATAATTCATTTTCAGCCTGCTTAAAAGCTAAAAGAATGTGTTTGGCGTATTTGAGAAAAAGCTCTCCTGAGTAGGTTAGACGTACGCCTCTTGCGGTACGCACAAATAATTTACTACCTAAATTGGTTTCATAATTCGTAAGAAACTGACTAAGACTGGATTGAGCCATATGAAGTTTTTCCGCAGCAGCGGAGATACTCTTTTCCTCCGCAATTGTAATTAAATATTCTAATTCTCTAATTTCCATTTAATTCACCTATCGCTTTTCTCGATATATCTTATAGTTATTTATAAGTTGCTCCGATATATTAAAAATTTTATACTAAGTTTAACTTAATTACAAGAGAGGGGATCAAAAATGTCAGAAATTTCTTTAAATGGCGTTATCGATATGCATGTACATTCGAATCCTGATTTGAGACTTCGTGCATATGATGATTTTGAACTAATGGAGGCGGGCATTAGAGTAGGGGCACGTGGTATTGTAATAAAGACCCATCAAGGAACTACTATGGATCGTGCTTATTTGTGTAATCGACATAATGAAATTGTGCATGGAAAAACAAATAATTTCACTATGTTTGGTAGTATTACCTTAAATAAACAGGTTGGTGGTATTAATCCTAAGGCTGTGGATGTAGCCTTACAATTAGGGGCTAAAGTAGTTTGGCTGCCTACACAAAGTGCTGTCAACGGATTCATAAAACAGGGAAAGGATGCCAGTGCCGGCGTGGAGGTTGTGCGAGATGGCAAAATTGTTCCGGAACTAAATGATGTATTCTCTTTAGTTAAAGATCATAATGCTGTTTTGGGAACGGCGCATATTTCTCCTGAAGAATCCTTTGTTGTTATTGAAGCAGCTCGTAAGGCCGGTGTAAAAAATATTGTAGTTACCCATCCTGAATGGTGGCTAGTGGGGATGAGTATTGAGGACCAGCTCAAACTAGTACAGGATTATGATGTTATTTTAGAGCACTGCTTTGCTCAAAATCTGGGAGCCGGTAAGTATCAAAGCAATATGGAGGCCAATTTGGAGGCTATTCAGGTTTGTGGCTATAAAAATGTTCTTGTTGCTACAGATGGAGGACAGGTTGAAAATCCACATTGGGAAATAGCCTTACAACAATATATGCAATATTTAGTGGATCATGGGATTAGTGAGGACAAAGTACGTTATATGACTCATGATATACCAATGCAGCTATTGGGATTAACAGAGTAGAAGACTACAAGGGGGAGAAATATTATGTTAAGTGCTATGATTGTTGTTGCTATTGCAGTTGCTATCGTGCTTGGTTATAAAACACAAATAAATACAGGCTTTTTTGCTATAGCTTTTGCGTATCTCATTGGTTGTTTTGGCATGAACCTAAAATCTGGTGCGATTATTGGTATGTGGCCCGTAAAAGTGATGTTCGTTATTTTTGCAGTTTCCCTTTTTTATAATTTTGCTTTGGTTAACGGTACTTTAGAGAAAATGTCCAAGTACTTATTATATTCCTGCAGAAAATTTCCGGGACTGTTACCTTTTGCCCTCTTTTTTGTAGCAACGGTATTGGCCTCTATCGGTGCAGGATATTTTACGGTTTTGGCTTTTATGGCTCCTGTTACCTTATTAATTTGTGATGAAGCTAAAATGGATAAGGTTATAGGTGCAGTGGCAGTTAATTGCGGTGCGTTAGTGGGCGGCAATTTTATGACGAGCAATCTGGGTGTTATTTTTATAGGCTTAATTAAAGATGTTATGGCTAATAATACCACCGGCAAAGTAATTGATCCTTTTAATATATCCTTCACCATTTTTATTTGCAGCATGATCTTTGCTTTAATTTACATTGCTTGTTTACGTTATATTCCTAAGGCTAACAGGCAAATTGGTGCAGGTGTAACCTTCACTAAACCGGAGCCGTTGAATGCAAAGCAAAAGATTAATTTAAATCTTATGTTAATTATGATGTTTGTGGTGTTGATATTTCCTATAATGCACATTGTTTTGCCTAATTCCAAGGTAATATCTATGATTAATGGACGTATTGATGTAGGGCTAGTCGCAATTATTTTTTCTATCATCGCGTTATTCTTTGATTTGGCACCACAAAAGGATGTTATCGCCAAAGTTCCTTGGAATACCATTATTATGATTTGCGGTGTGGGTATGCTTATTCAGGTAGCGATTAAAGCCGGTACGGTAAAATTAATGGCAACATGGATTGGGGCTAATATTCCGGCCGTTTTTGTTCCCATAGCTTTTAGCGTTGTGGGAGCGTTCATGAGCTTCTTCTCTTCAACTACTGGGGTTGTATGTCCTGCACTATTTCCTCTTATTCCTACACTATCAGAGAGTTTAGGAATTCATCCGGCTGTACTTTTTGTGTGTACGGTTTTAGGAGCACAAAGTAGCGCAATTTCACCTTTTTCTTCAGGTGGCAGTTTGATTTTAGGCGGATGTTCTCATGAAGAGGAAAGAAATGGATTGTTTAATAAATTACTCTTTGTTGCTGTGCCAAGTAGTATCATTTGTGCTATTGTTTTTAACTTTATAGTATC
>CAZTGQ010000014.1:0-2574 GCA_964613345.1 uncultured Acidaminococcales bacterium
GTAAGCGAAGGCCACTGTTTGAGCCCAAAGGGCGAGTTGACCGAGTAGGATTTTTTACAAGTAAATTAGAATTCTTTGACCAGCCCGAGGGCAAAATCAGCTCGTCTATCCCTCATCCCGCAGAGCCTTAATTTGTCCACACAGAAGATCACCAATGCTGTCGGCCATTTTATCCAAATGCTTAATATGCACAAAATCCTTGCCGAAAATTTCCTTGGCGGCACCCAAGCCACCATTGCCTTCGTCATTAATCAAGCCTATTACACGTACTCCCTGAGTTCTAAGATTATTTACCTCTAAAGCAGTATCAGCTACAGCTCTCTTGTCCCTATAGGCGTAACGAGCTAAGGTGTTGGTTTCACTGGTAATACTTCTATCATCATTAGGCTGGGCATCAGTAAACATAATAAGGATTTTTTTCATACCCTCCTGGGCTCCCATCAGTTGACCTGCAGCTCTTAAAGCTAACCCATCCCTATTCCAGCCACTGGCACAATAAGTAAACACATCCTCAGCTCTTTTGTTTTCTTTATATTCTTTAAAAACATTGAGCACCGTGTATCCTCGTAAACTACAGAAGGAATAGATTTGTAAGGGTATACCACACTGTCTTAGGCTTTCAGAAATAGTATAGGCTTGCGCTGCTATTACTCTTTGAGAACCTCCCCTAGATGCAGAAGCGTCCAGCATTAAATCCACGGTGAAATTAGGGCTTAAGGTTTCCTCTCTACCGTAAAAAACTCGTGGATCATGGAGATAAAGAGCCCTCCACACAGCCCCAGAATTAAAAGTACCTGTTTTGGAGGGCACATCTAAACGTTGGCTGGATAAATCCATGGCATTAGCAATCTTTAGCTTAAGCTTGGCTATGCTCTTGCGATAAATCTCACTATGCTCCTTATAGTAGTTTAAATTTTTAACCTTTTGTCTAGCCCCGGCTGTGGCTAAATACGAAGCCTCATTTTTATTGGTGCTGGTTACCTTGCCCGCCTTAGTAAAAAAAATATGACAGAGCCTATGAGCTCCCTGACAAAGCTCCCTATCTAGCTCCAGCATCCGCAGGGGATTATACATAGGTTGACCAAAGCATTTTACTATGTAGTCATAGTTTTTCTCTGCTGTGTTCCCTGTTAAAATTTCCATGGGAGAATTAAAAGCTTTTTTCCCCTCCAATTCTTCCTGAGCCTTTTTCTTAGCATAACGCACACTGAAAACCGATTCTCTGGTGTGCTGCACTGCGGGTACAAATTTGCTAAGAAAATTAGCTAACGTATCGGAGATAATAACTTTTTCTAGGCTTTCTCTCACTAAATGACGGGAAAGAAAATAACGCTTCATAATACTTTTAAAAGACTCTATAAGCTCCTTAGTGGTAAGCTCAGGTTTAAAGTTAAGCTCCTGATAAAGTCTTTTAGACCAAGGATCAACCAATCCTAAAGGCTCTCCCAACACTTCGTGCCACCTGGCGGCTTGTAACTCCTGAGCAACTCCCTGACGGCTCATTAGACTGGTAGAAAAATATTCCTGGGCATGCTCTCTTCTTAGACTACTTAATACCAAGCGATGAGAGCGTTCCCTAGTAAAGACCACTGATTCCAGTCCTAACCACATCAAATCCATGAACAATGCTCTTTGAGCCGCTTCATTTAATTCATCAAAAAAAGCATTAAGCTCTGCCATATCGTAGTATTTGGCCGTTAAACCAATAATAGCATTTAAATACAAATCGGGCTGTCCATTTTCCTTAAAGGCTAAGAAATCAGGTTCGTCGTTATATTGCTCCCCAGCCGTCCAAATAATATTAGCCGCTCTTCTTCTCTTCCTATCAAATTTATCTACAACCATGGCTTAACCTCAATCCGCAAAAATTTCCTCACGCTTTAAATTCTGGGGCAAATGAAGAGCAATCACATCCTGAATAAGTCCCGGCTCATAAGCATCAAAGGACTTATTGGTAATACCCATGGCTAAGGCAGCATGAGGGGAAAGGCCTTTTTCCATAAGGCTTAGCGCATCCAAAAGTCCTCGCAAATCTAAAGCCTTACTGGATATTTCTCCCATCTCGCACTTTTTCTCTAGGTCAAGAAAGATAGCACTAAACTCCTCCGCCATTTCCTGTCTCATAGTAGGAAATTCGCTACGCAAAAGCTTGTGCAGGTTTTCTTTTTCTACCAAGGGCATTTTCACTACCGCAAAACGGGAAGTCAAAGCCTCGTTAAGTTCCTTCGTGCCAGCGTAGCCATAGTTCATAGTAGCGATAAAACGAGTAGCAGGATTGATTTTAATAAGGTCATAACCAGGCACATCTATGATATGACGATAATCCAGCATGGAATGAAGCACTGCCAGTGCTTCATTTCTAGCCATGTTAATTTCATCTAAAATACCAAATCCGCCCTTCACCGCACATTGGTATACAGGTCCCGGTCTATAAACCACATTACCGTTGGTAAAGGTATCCATCCCTAGCATAAAGGAAGCATCCATATTAATATGTAGGGAAACATTCCAATGAGGCAGAGAAAAAATAGCGGCTAAAATGCCGTCCTCGCCGTATTGGGAGTAAACATTTTT
>CAZTGQ010000014.1:2584-13368 GCA_964613345.1 uncultured Acidaminococcales bacterium
ATATCCTTCCCATAATAAAAATATCTGGGCTTTATTATTCTAGCTCCATCCTCTGCTGCCACAGGATAAGCCTTCCTATATTCTTCAATAGCTTCTACTAAATCCTCTCTAATACCCTCACTACGTAAAAAATTCAGCATTTTCCTCCAGCTCCTTTGCCTCAGTCTCTAGATGTTCTGATAAATATTATAGCATATTCTCTCAGCGCTGACTTAGCTAGCACCAGAAAATTAATAATAATTATTACCACTTCTTCTTTTGCTGACAAAAAACTTGGGCAGCAACAGGGAGCTTTGCAGCCCACAGGTCACCGCCCAAGGGTATTTTTATTTTTTTATTTTTGCTGTTACTAGCTCACCTAGTTGACGCATAGCCTCTGTAATGGCCTCAGGAGAAATACTGGTAAAGGATAGTCGCATGCAACTCTGTCCCTTGCCCGGTTCCACATAAAAAACGTTCCCGGCTACAAAAGCCACCTTAATAGTTTTAACAGATTCTGCTAAAAGCTCCGTAGTATTAATTTCCTTTGGGAAGGTGACCCACACAAACATACCCCCGTCCGGGTTAGTGTGAGTAGTACCTTCAGGCATATATTTGTCCAATGCTGCTAGCAAGGCATCTCTGCGCACATGATAAAAATCACGAATTCTAGCTAAATGCTCAGGAAAATACCCCCGTAAAAAGAATTCGCTTGCTAAGACCTGGGATACTGCAGGGCTATGGGTATTAGTACTCATTTTAGCATCTGCCAGTCTTGCGGCAATTTCCCTACTGGTCACAGCATAGCCTAAACGACTACCGGGAGAAAATATTTTAGAGAAGCTTCCTGCTAAAACAACATGGTCCGTAGTATCAAAAGACTTAATGGGAGGCAACTCTTCACCACTATAACGCAAATTATAATAGGGGTCATCCTCTAAAATCAAAACATCATACTTCGCACCAAGCTCAGCTAGTTTTTTTCTTCTCTCCAGGGACATGGTCACACCCATGGGATTTTGGAAGGTAGGTATGGTGTAAAGAAGCTTTGGCTTATATTCCTTCATCTTAGCTTCAACCTCTTCCATAATTAAACCCTGGTCATCCATAGTACAAGGAATGCAAATAGCTCCGAACAATTGGAAAATCAAGGCACTTTGCACAAAGGTAGGTGATTCTACAAAAACCACATCCCCAGGTTCAATAAAGGCCTGACACATAAGATTCATTACCTCTAAGCTACCGGTGGTAATAATTAAATTATCAAGACTGGCCTTAACTCCTCTAGGCGCCAGCAGCTGCTCTGTTACCACTTTGCGTAGCGTAGGAGAACCGGCTGCCGGTCCATAGGAAAACGCTTCTACGCCTCTTTTTTCTTTAGTAAAAACATCAGCCGCAATCTCTCTAATGGCCTCTAAGGGCAGGGCTTGCTGTGCCGGAGAACCACCACCTAAGGAAATCAAGGTTGGATCGCTCATAGCGTTAACCAAGTTCATTAAGCTTACACTTGCTTCTTGAATATTACCATTATTCCATCTTTTTGCAAACTTTGGCATCATAAATTCCCCCTCAAAAATACTGTTTTCATTTTATCACAAAAACGAGAAAATTTCTATGTAGTATATTTTCAACATTATACTCCAGCTTAAGGTATTCTTATTGAATTATTCTACCATTATGATATAATTTCTTGTAAATAACAAATAAGCATGAATTTAATTCTTAAATACAGGAGGTCCGTTATGCAATTAAGAGAATTTGAGTACGTATTAAAAATATCTGAAACTCACAACCTATCCCGCGCTGCGGAGGAGCTTTTCATCGCCCAATCCACCTTAAGCCATGCTCTGAACCGTATCGAAGCAGAGGTTGGTGCACCACTTTTCGACCGCAGTAGAATTCCCCTTATCATTACTGCTGCCGGTGAAATCTACATTGAAAAGGCTAAGGAAATTTTGGCTATCAATGCAGATATTAAAAATCAAATCAAGGATATTAACAACTACCAACGTAATGAGGTGACCATTGGTATTACAAGATTCCTGCAGCTTTACTATTTACCCTCTATAATTCCTCCCTTAAAGAAAAAATATCCCACCATGAAAATCAATATTGTAGTGGGTACAGCACAAGCTCTTGCCGGGAAGTTAGCAGATGGAACACTGGATTTTGCCTTTATTCCCCCCACTACCCAGGATAATGTTAAAAACATTCCTATCGGTTCTTGTAAATCTCTGTTAGTGATGTCCGCTAAGAATCCCTTAGCTAAAAATTATAAGCCTTTGAAAAATGGTTATCCCACCATGAGCTTTACCCAGTTAGCTAACGAAGACTTCCTCATCATGACCTCCAGCCATTTCCTCAGAGAACGCTTCTTCCAGCTTTGCAAAAAGTATGAAATGGCACCCAATGTTGGTTTGGAGCTAGATAGCTTCCTCTCCTTAACAGCTACTGTGGCCAACGGCTACGGTGTAGCACTTTTACCGGAGCCTATTGTCAAGGAGCATCTAGACCATGCCGCTAAGCTAGCTGTGTATAATATTAAAGATGAAAACCTAGTATACAACTTCTCTTTAGTTTATCCTGAAAGTAAATACGTACCTAAAATCATCAAGGATATCATAGATTTAAAGGTTACTTTGTAGGAAACGTATCAATCTAAACCGTTCCTGTCAAGGCAAAAACTAAATTAGAAAAGCGCCCGCCTATATTTTTCCAGGCAGAGCGCTTTTTTTCTTGTCCAGGGACATCTCATAATGGCTAGAGTTTTTAGCACAGGACATAAATGTAGGGAGTCGGCACAACCTACCGACTCCCTAATCCAAATAGTGGGCAAAGGCTAATCCCATCTCTCGGCTATTTCCGATCCGTAACTGTTCAATGAATATAACCACTTGCTGCGATTCTCTCCAACGCCTTTGTCACTATTTGTCGTCTTCTTTTCTACTGTTATTATACCAAACTCATCTCTGCTTGGCAAGGTATTTTCAGAATTTTCTAACATTATTTTAATTTAATATCATTGGCGTAAATTTCAGGCTTACCTATAATTCTACCGTCCACTAATCTGCCATGACAATCACTACCCCCACTAATAAGAAGACCTCTCTCATGACAGTAACGTACTAAGGTAGCTGTATCCTCTTCATTATGTCCTGTATGGTAGCATTCAAAACCATCAAAGGGCTTATCCCCTAAAGCAGCTAAGGTTTTATCTAAGCCAGGTCCATGGAACTGGCTGGCAGCATGAGCCAAAAAAGCTTTACCTCCCGCACTGTGAATAGAAGCAATGGCCTCTTCTATACTGGGAAAAACAGGAAAGTCCAGATTGTTTTCCTTAATGAAAATGCGTGCGAAAAAGTCCTTGATATCTCGGCACAACCCCTTATCTATCAAGTACATAAGCGATTTAAACCCGCCACGCTTCGGATCATAAGCATAAGCACCATATTCATCTAGACTCACAGGCCAACCCTTCTGAGCCAAAAAGATGATACTGTCCTCATCTGTTTTTTCCAGAAGACGAGTATTATGGGCTAGGTGTTCCTGCAGTACCTTATTTTCCAAGGAAAAATCGTAGCCTAAAATGTGAAAGCAATGCCCCTCATAGGTGCTGCATATTTCCGTGCCATTATGAAATTCTATGCCAGCCTCCCTAGCCAAGGCTGCTGCCTCCGCTACGCTGGCTATACTATCATGATCCGTTACCGACATAATGCCCAGTCCAGCACCTTGCGCTGCCTCTACTAATTCTTTGGCAGTCCAGCTACCGTCTGAAGCAATCGTATGTAAATGTAAATCCACTCGTCTCATTAAACTACTCCCTCTAAGATGCTCCATTCATTGCCTAGCGCTTTCCTACATCTTACTTTTCCCCATAGTGAAATCTGCAAGCTAAGATATAAACATTTTTTTCATCTATTTTAAATCCATTCGTAACTATCTAAATAAATCGCTATGGCTTCCTGTTCTCGATAAAACAAGTACGAAAACATCTTCATATATTCTATATACAAGTAACCAATACGGTAAAATATGACATTCCATATGATTTGCATAACTACCTGTTAGTGGATGATTTTTATATTTATCAGGTAGCTTCTTTCCAGCTACTAACATATCTACAACTTTTTCTAATAAAGCTATATCATATTCTCTCCTAAGCACAAGCCTTAAGTCTTTTCTGAATTTCTTTGTTGCCTCTAACTTATAAATTATCTTCTACCTCACGCAAAAGATCAGCAAACTTATCGTATCTTTTTGTGGAGGTTTTTTTGCTAATCTCATCAGCTTCTCTTAACGCAGCTACAGTTTCCGTGTTAGGAGTATAGAGACCAATTTCAAAAGGAATTTTTTTTTGTTGAACCGCTTGATATAGAAACATATTAAGAGCCGTACTCATGTTAAGTCCTAATTTGTGAAAAAGCAACTCCGCCTCTTTTTTTATTTTTTTGTTCGTGCGAAAACTCATTGTAGTAGTACTTGTAGCCATACAAGCACCTCCTTTGTATATTTATTGTATTACGTTAAATATACAAAGTCAATATTATTGCGGAATGCTTCAACCATTAGAGAAATTTTATTGCCAAAATTTGATTGAATAATATTTGGAACTTCTTCAATTGCTGCCTGAAACTCTTATACATAAAAGCACCGCCCCTAATTCTAGCTCATCCTAGAATTAGGGGCGGTGCTCATTTTATAGATGATATTTTTCATGCCGATTGATTTTAAAAGCACGATAGATTTGTTCTACCAGCATCACTCTAATCATCTGGTGGGTGAAGGTTAAGGGAGAAAAGGACCATCTGAAATCAGCTAAGCGTCTTAAGGCATCAGTATAACCAAAGGGTCCACCTATGACAAAGGTAAAATGACTTTTGCCTTCCACAGTGAGCGCTTCTAGCTTCGCTCCCAGCTCCGGCGAAGACAATTCCTTGCCTAAGACGTCCAATAAAATCACATAAGAATTGGGCGGAATAAGCTGGCTTAGTCTAGCCTCTTCTTTAGCCAGAACCTGCGCCTTCGTGGCAGCGGAGGGATTATCCGGCATCTTTTCTTCCATTGTATAGACTAAATTTAATTTACAATAGGGCTGCAGTCTTTTAGCAAATTCCTGATATGCCTCTTGCCAATAGGTTTCTTTTAGCTTGCCTACGCAAGCGATAGTCACCTGCATATTAGTTCTTTGGCACTTCTGCCAAGGTCACGGTTTTATTTACTTCCTCATCCCCACGGAGAAGTGTAATAGTCACCTGAGTACCGATACCACTCTCATTTATCAGATTTCTTAAATCAGCTACAGACTCTACCTTCTTGCCATTATACTTCAAAATAATATCATTAGGTCTAATACCGGCTTGCCAAGCAGGACCACCTTGAGCGAGCTTAGCCACGAAAATACCACCGCGCAAATCTACATTAATACCATATTTAGCCACAACCTCTTTATCAATCAGGCTAGCACCAATATAGGGACGAGCTACTCTGCCTTTAGAAGCAAGCTCCGCTAAAATAGGTTTTGCTTCATTGATCGGAATAGCAAAGCCAATACCCTCTACTCCGGACACTGCTACCTTAGCACTATTAATACCAATAACCTGTCCATCTGCATTAACCAAAGCTCCGCCAGAGTTACCGGGATTAATAGCGGCATCAGTTTGAATTAGCTTAAATTTTCTCTCTCCTAAATCAATAGAACGATTTAAAGCACTGATAACACCTGCCGTTACTGTTCCTCTAAATTCCAGACCCAAAGGATTACCAATAGCAATAGCAGGCTCTCCCACCATAATTTCGTCGGAATTGCCAAACTCTGCTACAGTTAAGGGCTCCTTAGCATCAATTTTTACCACTGCTAAATCCGTAGTAGCATCTGTGCCCAGTACCTTACCATTGTAGGTTTTTCCATCAGGTAAGCTTACCACAATTTCTTGAGCGCCAGCTACTACATGATTATTGGTGGCAATAAGACCACTCTTATCATAGATTACCCCGGAACCGGTACCTCTTTCCATTAGTTGAGTACGATTAAAAAAGTCTCTTACCAAGGCCTTGTTAGTGATACCCACTACTGCAGGGCCTACCTTCTTGGCTGCCTGCACAATAGCAGTATTTCTGCCACCACTCATTTTAGCCTCTGTTTGAGCTACCTTTTCCTCTCTAGTGGTAGTTGCTACCTGTCCTTGCTTTTGACTTTGTCCATCATTCTTCTTGCTAGCCATAGTGCAACCACTGGATAATAAGGTCACCATCATGGTAATCACGGAAAAAGTTACTACTGTCTTAGTGAAAATACATTTTTTCATGAGCTTCACTCCTAGTTTTTATTTGAGACTAAAACATTTTGTCTTGCTATATAAAGCTGCAGCAAAGAAAATTTGTTTTCCTCAGTGAGAACATCCTCTACTGTTGCTGCTGCCAAGCTTGCTGTATTATTTTCCTGACTAAGATGTGCCAAGAAAACCTCCTGTGGCATTTGCTTTAAGCTACGCAAAAATTTGCCGGCAGTAAAATTGGACAAATGTCCGTAATTACCTAGAATACGTTTCTGCAAAGCTAAGGGATAAGGACCATGCTTCAACATATTTTCATCATGATTAGCCTCTAATATCAGCGTGCTACTTCCCTCTACAGCTTCCTCACAGGTTTTAGTTATATAGCCGCAATCCGTAAGATAAGTGCATTTATCATCTCCGTAATAAAGCTTATAACCCACAGGGTCGGCTGCATCATGGGGGATTTTGAAAGACTCTACTCTAAGATTACCTAAAGTACATCCTCTGGGCAACACTCTGATCTGAGTTGGAAGAAATTCCCGTCTACAGGGCAAAGCCATCCAGGTTTTTTCATTGGCATAAATAGGTACTTGAGCATACCTTCTACCAAAAACAGACAGACCTCCCACATGATCACTATGTTCATGGGTGAGCAGCACACCATTTAAATCCTCAGGTTCCAAGCCACAGCTTCTAATACCTTCGGTTAAGCGTTTGCAGGATACACCAGCATCTATCAGTACTGCCGTATTACCGACCTTAAGGAGAGTGGCATTGCCCCTACTACCACTGGCTATAATATTAACTTCAAAAGCAGTATTCATACCCCTCCCCCTTCTCTGTTCATTTAATTATAACAAATCATGTGTAAAAGAAAAGTTATTTTCATGACATTTTTATGTCATTGTTGCAAAGAAAAACGCCAATCCGAAGATTGGCGCTAATTTTAATGCTTTTTCTTCTTCTGGCAATGAGGGCAAACTCCATAAAGAAACAGCTGCTCTTCTTGAATAGCAAAACCTGTTTCCTCAGCAATCTTCTCGCTCACTGAGCTTAAATCCAAAGGAAGAACATCTAACACCTTGCCGCACTCTAGACACTGCACATGTGGATGAATCTCCATATTAGCATCATACCTAAAGGATTCTTCTCCTAAATTCAAGGTTTGAATCACCTTTAAGCGGCTTAAGATATCCACAGATTTATATACCGTAGCTAAGCTCATAGCTGGATACTTAGGCCTAAGCTCATTATAAATGGCTTCTGCTGTTGGATGCTCCTTCGTGTGGGCTAACATATCATAAATTGCTAACCGTTGAGGAGTAACCTTACTCCCATTAGCTCTCAGAATACCGGCTAATTCAGTCATGTTCAACATAAACAACACCTCCTTTGTCAATTAATAATTATTATCTTTTTACACACATTATATATTATAGAAATAATTCTGTCAATTTCAACTTTCATCTACCCCTATTTATTTTCTGCTAAAAATAGTATAATACCAAAGTGAATTTTTTAATGTGCAGAAAGTAGGTAATTCTTATGGAAGATTTAGAAATAATATCCGCCCTAGTAGCCAAGGAACTAAAATTGGAGCAACAAAAGGTTAAAGCAACGCTTACTCTTTTAGATGAAGGCAATACTATTCCCTTTGTCGCCCGCTACAGAAAAGAAGTCACCGGTTCTTTGGATGAAGAAGAAATTCGCAGCATTAGCGAAAAGGCCCAGTATCAACGTAATCTAGCTGAACGTCGGGAAGAAATCCTTTCCTCCATAGATGCACAAGGCAAATTAACGCCTGAATTAGAGTTAGCTGTCAAAGCCACCACTAAATTGCAGGAGCTAGAAGATCTTTATCTTCCTTACAAGCAGAAAAAGCGCACTCGTGCTATGATAGCCAGAGAAAAAGGTCTGGAGCCTTTAGCAGAGCTTATCCTAACCCAAGAGGAGCCCACGCTTACTTTAGATGAATTAGCCAAGCTGTATTTAACCGAAGAAAATGGTCTAACCACTGCGGAAGAAGCTTGGCAGGGCGCTATGGACATCGTAGCTGAAGTAATATCGGATCGAGCCGACACTAGAGATCTAGTCCGCAAGGAGCTCTGGCGCAATGCCCTTTTAAGCTCTGAGCTAGCCGCAGACGATACTACTGCTCAGGATTTCCTTATGTATAAGGAATATCAAGAGCCTATTAAACAAATCCCTCCCCACAGAGTTTTAGCTTTAAACAGAGGTGAGGCCAAGGATTGCCTAAAGGTTAAGTTAGTTCTTCCCTCCGAGGCCATTTTAGGTATTATTGGTAGAAGGCTGGGCATCAAGGATAGCGGTACCTTTACAACTATGTATCGGGACGCCTTAGCAGACTCCTATAAGCGTTTAATTTTCCCCGCCTTGGAAAGAGAAATCCGTAGCGAGCTTACGGAAAAAGCAGAGAAGCAAGCCATTTCCGTCTTTGGCTCCAATCTCAGACAGCTTTTACTCCAGCAGCCCTTAGGTGGTCACACCGTACTAGGTATGGATCCAGGCTATCGCACCGGTTGTAAATGTGCCGTCATTAATCCAGAGGGTAGTATTCTGGCTACGACAGTGCTCAACTTCACCACCAGTGAAAAGCAATACGAGCTGGCAGAAAAGGCCTTTGTTGATTTAGTCAAAAAATATAAGGTGGATCTCGCTTCCATAGGTAATGGTACTGCTTCCTATGAAACAGAGGAATTTGCCGCCAAAATGATTGAAAAGTATCAGCTAAATATGTCCTATGTTATCACCAGCGAAGCAGGTGCCTCAGTTTACTCCGCCTCCAAGCTTGCCAGAGAAGAAATGCCTGACCTGGACTTAACTCTCAGAGGTGCTGTCTCCATTGCTAGACGAGTACAGGATCCTTTGGCTGAATTAGTAAAAATTGAACCCAAGGCTATTGGGGTAGGACAGTATCAGCATGATGTAAATCAAAAGGAATTAACAGGTACCTTAGGTACAGTAGTAGAATCCTGCGTAAATCACGTAGGGGTAGAACTCAACACTGCCTCAGCCTCCTTGCTCACCTATGTAGCAGGCATTAGTAAGCCTGTAGCTAAAAACATTATCACCTTTAGAGATGATAACGGACGTTTCCACAGCAGAAAAGAGCTGCTCAAGGTAGCTAGGCTGGGTCCTGCCGCTTTTACCCAATGTGCAGGCTTTCTACGCATTAAGGGTAGCAGCAATCCCTTGGATAATACTCCGGTCCATCCTGAGAGCTATCCCTTAGCAGAAAATATTTTAAAGGAATTAGGCTTTGACTTAGCCCAGCTGAGCGCCAATTCTCAAGCTGTACAATTAGCTGCTAGCAAGGCTAACGCTGAAGTCATTGCTGCCAAGCTTGAAGCAGGCGTGCCCACCGTGACAGATATTTTGGAAGCTTTAGCTAAGCCAGGACGTGATCCCAGAGAGGATTCTCCTGCCCCCTTAAGCAGGAAAAATGTCACCAAGCTATCAGATTTAACCATTGGCAGCAAGGTCAAGGGCAGAGTCCAAAACGTAGTAGATTTCGGCGTCTTTGTAGATATAGGTCTAAAAGTCAGCGGACTCATCCATAAGTCTGAGCTAAGTACAAAATATTTCAAGCATCCCTTGGACGTTGTATCCGTAGGCGATATTATTGAAACAGTAATTATTTCTATCGATGAACAACGTAATCGTATTGGGCTCAGTCTTAAAAAAGCTCAATCCACTGAAAAGAAGTAAACAAAGGCCTGAAGCGGTTCCAAGGGAACTGCTTCAGGCCTCTATTTATTATCGCACACGTAAATAAGCAAAAAAAAAGCCCTTAATTAAAAGGGCCAAATGAGGGGTAAATTCAACTTACAAATGAATTATAACATCTTTGTATACAATATGCAATAGTTTTTTCTAAGTTTTTCTATTATAATGAAAAAAACACTTGCACTCTAGGCTTAAAGTCTTAGAGCGCAAGTGTTTTCTTTTACAAACAAGGTCTAACTATAATCAAAGTCTTATTTCTTATACTTACGGTTGAAGGCTTCCATTCTAGCCTCCTCCTCCTTTAAGCCTGTGGCCTTAGCCTCAGCAATAAAGGAAAGCATTTCTTCGTAGTCTCCGGGAATGATTTTGGTCATGCGCTTTAACGTATCCTGCCAATTTTTCAATAAAGAAGCACCTAAAGCACTACCTGTATTTTCTACATGCTTGGTAATAATGTTCTTTAGCTCCTGCTGCTCCTTAGCTTGCAAAACGCCTTCCAATTTCACTAGCTCCGTATTGCAATAGGCATGGTCTAAATCCAGTACATAGGCCACTCCACCGGACATACCGGCCGCAAAATTACGGCCTATTTTCCCTAGCACCACTACCTTACCACCGGTCATATATTCGCAGCCATGATTACCTACACCTTCTACAACTACAGTGGCTCCGCTATTTCTAACGCAGAATCTTTCCCCGGCAATACCAGCTACATAGCCCTCACCACTGGTAGCACCGAAAAAACCCACATTACCGATAATAACATTCTCATGAGCCTTA
>CAZTGQ010000015.1:0-13198 GCA_964613345.1 uncultured Acidaminococcales bacterium
TTTTGTAGCGGTGGTAATTTTTCTTCTCAGCTTTTCTAACGTGGTAGGGATACTTTTTTATGCCAGAAGTAATGTGGCCTATTTATGGGGGAATAGCTGGTTTGCACAAACAACCTACAAAATTTTTATTTTAGGCATGATTTTTATAGGTGGTATAGCTGCCTATGAAATTGTCTGGGAGCTGGGAGATTTAGGTGTAGCTCTTATGACGGTTTTTAACATGATTGCTATTTTGCCCCTTTCCTCTCAAGCGCTGTCTTCTTTAGAGGACTATGAAAGAAAGTATGGTACATCCCAATTTAACTATAAGGTTAAACCAAATTAAATTATAAAGACGAGGAGGAATTGAAATGGAAAACAGAAATTTTGCCCCTGAGCCCTTTAAAATTAAAATGGTGGAGAAAATAGGTAATTTATCCAAAGCGGAAAGAAAAGAAGCTATTAAGGCAGCTGGGTATAATACCTTTTTGGTTAAGTCGGAGGAGTGCTTCATCGATCTTTTGACTGATTCCGGTACTAATGCTATGAGTGATCATCAGTGGGCAGGCCTAATGCTGGGGGATGAAGCCTATGGTGGTTCCAAAAACTTCTATCATTTGGAAGATGCTGTGAGAAGGTTATTCGGGTTTAAATACGTGGTACCCACGCATCAAGGTAGAGGAGCGGAAAATATTTTATCTTCTTTGACTATTAAGCCTGGCGATTATATTCCGGGAAATATGTATTTTACCACTACTCGCTTCCATCAAGAGCGCAATGGGGGAACGTTTAGAGATGTAATTATTGATGAAGCCCATGACCCCAATGCTATTTTAGATTTTAAGGGTAATGTGGATTTGGCTAAATTCCAAGGGCTTATTGATGAGGTAGGAGGGGAGAATATTCCCTACATTTGCTTGGCGGTGACGGTGAACTTGGCCGGAGGTCAGCCAGTAGCTATGGCTAATATTAAGGCTGTGTCGGAAATGGCTCATAAGCACGGCATTAAGGTTATGTTCGATGCTACCAGATGTGTGGAGAATGCTTACTTTATCAAGACTAGAGAACCTGGCTATGAGCATAAGAGTATTGCGGCCATTGTCCATGAGATGTTCTCCTATGGTGATGGTTGCACCATGTCCGGTAAGAAGGATTGCTTAACTAATATCGGTGGCTTTCTCTGCATGAACGATGAGCAGCTATATATTAGAGCTTGTGGTATGGTGGTGCAATTTGAAGGTATGCCTTCCTACGGTGGAATGGCAGGTCGGGATATGGAGGCTATGTCTATTGGTTTACAGGAAGCTATGGAATATGACTATATCAGTCATAGAGTAAACCAAATACGTTATTTGGGAGAGAAACTAGATGCGGCAAAGGTTCCCATGGTTAAGCCTTATGGCGGACACGCTATTTTTGTTGATGCCAGAGCTTTTTTAGATCATCTCCAGCAAGAGGAGGATTTTCCGGCTCAGGCCTTAGCCTCGGCTCTTTATGAATATTCCGGTGTGCGTACTATGGAAAGAGGTGTTGTCTCTGCAGGCCGTGACCCCAAGACTAAAGAGAATCATGTGCCCAAGTTGGAAACTATACGCGTGACCATTCCTAGGAGAGTTTATACCTATGCTCATCTGGATTATGTGGCTGATGCCATTATTCAGCTCTATGCCAGACGAAGGGATATTTCCGGTCTTCGCTGGACTTATGAACCGGAGGTATTACGTTTCTTTACCGGTCGCTTTGAGCCTAAAAACGGAGAACTCATTAAAGGTTACTAAGGGGTGTAAAACAGACTTTGACTCGTTTTCATGGCAAGGGGAGCACGCTGGAAAACGATCTTTCTTTGCTGACAGTACAGAAAGGACGAAAGCGGCAGAATAGGCATAAGGGTAGGGCAGAGAGGCAGTGAAAGAAACACTTGCAATTTTTGCCTATTCTAATTATTCTGAAAATTTTGTTGACATGGTTCAAGTGACATGATATAGTACTGTCATACGAATAGAAGTGTGGTAGCTTTTCTCACATTCCCTACTCCATATAATGGCAATTTAAGCACCACGACTTTACTGTTGTGGTGCTATTTTATTATCTAATATGGATAGAAATGAGAGTGGATTATGCTGTTTTTAGCTATAAAAATACATTGGTGGCAGGTAAGAAATTATATGAAAGAAATAGGGTGGCAAGGAGCTGGAACATAGGGATTAATTATTTTATATTTGCTTTTAGGGTTGGATGCTCCGATGCAAGCGGCTTCAGGAACCTTGGCACAGCCAGATTTTAATTTCGTGGTTTTTGTGGCCTGTCTTAATTGGCTTGGCACCTTTGTGAGACAAGGTGGCGGAAGTGTAGGAACTAGGCTAAATGCTTTATATCAAAACTTGCTGGATGTTCTGCCAAAACAGGCTAAGTATTTGTTACTACTAAACACGATAGATAGTATTTTACTGAAATGCCTGCCCTTAAGTCTTCTCCTGTGGTTAGTAAATAGATGCTTGACTCAGACAATATTGGACTGTTTTTATCTTTTTATGTTTTTGTTATTAGTACAGGGTAATGATCTGTTTTATCGTGTCACGTTATATTCCCTTGCGCTGGGAAAAGAACGCAGGAAGTATTATCGTAGTAATCTGGTGCTTGTAGCGTTAGCGTGCACATGTGCTCTAATTGATATTATGACTAAGTACTGGTTGAATATTGAGCATATGGTTTTGCTTTATAGTGGTGGCATACTACTTGGCATCGCTTATTTTTATAATGTTTTTATGTGTCTGTATCTAGGTAGTTGGCATAGCTTTAGGGCAGAAGGTATAATTTTGGAGGAGAGAAAAGAGCAAGCCTTGCAGGAGGCACATCAGATTTTTTCTCGCCTTTACCATGTAGCAAAAAAATATACTGGACGTGCGCATTTTTCCTTTGCTTTTGCCAAGGAGTTTACTCAAATTATTATGGAGAAAATGAATTGGTCGGTGAACTTGTTTTATGGGAGTTGCCTTGTATTATTAGTCATAACACCGATTGTTAGAACTTCTAATAAAGCAGGAGCAGGCATGGTAATGTGTTTGTGTGCTATGGGATATTTTGCTTGGGGAACTACGGTTAGTTTCTCTGCCAGAGAATTTAATTCTAAATGGATTTTGAGAATTTATAATATCAAGTATGATTTGTATTTTTATGGTAAATTAATGGCTAATATTACGGCTGCCATTATAGGCTCTACAGTACTTTATGCAGTCTATAGAATAATGCTCTATATATGGTTTCAGAATAATGTTGTATGGCCACTTATGTTATGGTATGGCTGTTGTTTTGCAGTACCCTTAGGAAGCTTATGGGGGATTATTTGGGGTAATTACGTTATGCCACAAATAAAATATTACGATAATAATATTTTTTATGATTATAGTGAAGGAAGCATGGGTCATGTCTATATATTTTTTATAACAAGATTTATCGAACTACCGGTGCGTAAATTGCTTTTTGAAAGAGTGCTACCATTTTATTTTGGTATTACTATCCTTATGGTTTATATCTTTATTTTATTTTTTATCGCTAAAGGACAAACTAAAAAAAAGCTTTTTCAGTATCAATGATTATTGGCTAGTTAAAATTAATGCATATAGGAGTAATGGCATGCTAAAAGTTTCTGAGCTTACTTTAGCTTATTCTCGCAAAGAAGTACTTTCAAAATTATCCTTTCAAGGGAAAAGAGGAGAGATTATGGGAGTGCTAGGGAAAAATGGAGTGGGGAAAAGCACTTTATTACAGGCTTTAGTGGGGCTAAAAAAATAGACTCTGGGACTATAGAGCTTAGCAGCACTAACATTGGTTATGTGCCGGAACAACAAGGAATATATGATTATCTAACTGGTAATGAGCTTCTAGAAGTAGTAGCGGACTTAAAAAATATTCCATCTTTTCAGGTACAGAATTTACAGCAAGAATTATCTGCATACATGAAATTGCCTGATTTATCAGTGTTGGTGTCCCATTATTCCAAGGGCAACAGAGAAAAACTTATCTTTTTGTTGGCACTTTTGGGTCATCCGAATATCTTAGTGCTGGATGAGCCTTTTACTGGTTTTGACCCAGAGTCTGTTTTGGGTGCTGAAAAATTTTTGCTTAAGTACAGTATGAACGGTAATTTCCTTATTCTTTCTACCCATGTTTTAGAAATTGCAGCACAACTGTGTCATCGGGTACTAGTGCTTTTAGAAAAAGACAAAAGTATTATGCTGGATTTTCAGCAAGAAAGAAATATAAATAAGCGTTTGGAGAAATTGGCTAGTTATTTTGGTGATGTAAAATAATTAAGTGTATAGTAGAAGGCAGGGTAATTGTTTTATTTATACTTTAATCAAGTTCAATTTTCCTCAGAAAAAACTTGACAAGTATACAATTATTCGAGTAAAATATTACACATAACAAAATATTGTTAACCACAAAAACTGTGATAGGGATAAGATTTGGTGAGCAAGCCTCTAGAGAGTCGACGGACGGTGCAAGTCGATGGTTGCTGCTAAGTGTATACTCACCCTGGAGTTGTTTAGGCGATAAGTAGTCTAGAACGGTAGGCACCGTTAATAGCTAGGACCTTGTTAGAGGTTATGAGGATTATGGCAACATAATCAAATTAGGGTGGTACCGCGTGGAATATTCCCCGCCCCTATATTTCTAGGGGCGGGATTTTTGTCGCCCTCATCTTAAAGGAGGAAGTATTATGCAAGAACCTATTAAAAAATATCGCACCTTTGAAGGAGTCAAATTAATTGATAGACAGTGGCCTAATAAGGTTATTACCAAGGCACCAAAGTGGTGCAGTGTTGATTTACGAGATGGTAATCAAGCCCTAGTTACACCCATGCAGTTAGAGGAAAAAATTTTGCTTTTTAAAACTCTAATTGATATTGGTTTTAAAGAAATAGAAGTGGGGTTTCCCTCTGCTTCTGAAACTGAATATAAAATTTTACGTACCTTGATAGAAGAAAACTATATTCCTGATGATGTGACCGTGCAGGTTCTGGTTCAGGCTAGACCTAAGTTGATTCAAAAAACCTTTGAAGCAGTACGGGGAGCGAAAAATGCTATTATTCATTTTTATAATTCCACTTCTACCTTGCAAAGAAAAGTGGTGTTTCATGAGGGTATGCCCGGTATTGTGAAAATTGCGGTGGAGGGCGCTCAGCTAATCAAGGAGCTGACGGAAAAAGAGGTCGCTAAAAGCGGTATGAATATTCGTTATGAATATTCTCCGGAAAGCTTCACCGGCACAGAAATAGATTTCTCCATTGAAATTTGTGAAGCGGTAATGGAGGCATTGGGTGCTACCAAGGACAAGCCTGTGATTTTAAATCTGCCTTCTACGGTGGAAATGTCCACGCCTAACACTTATGCGGATCAAATAGAGTATTTTTGCCGTAAAATGAAAAACAGAGAGGCGGCTATTATTAGCCTTCATCCTCACAATGATAGAGGAACAGGCGTGGCTGCTACGGAACTGGCTTTAATGGCCGGAGCTGATAGGGTGGAGGGTACTTTGTTTGGCAATGGTGAGCGAACAGGTAATGTGGATATTATTACTTTGGCCTTGAATATGTATACCCAGAATGTCGATCCCCAGCTGGATTTTTCTAATATTATCAAGATTAAAGAGGTTTGCGAAAATGTTACTAAGATGAAGGTTCATGAGCGCCATCCCTATGGTGGTGAGCTTGTGTTTACTGCGTTTTCCGGTTCTCATCAGGATGCTATTAGAAAGGGCTTTGAATTTATGGCTGAAAATGACAGCCCCTATTGGGAAGTGCCCTATTTGCCTATTAATCCTGCCGATGTTCATAGAGAATATGAGCCTGTGATTCGTATTAATAGTCAGTCCGGTAAGGGCGGAGCAGCCTTCGTTATGCAGCAAACTGTGGGTTATAATTTGCCTAAGGAGATGCATCCGGAGTTTGGTGATATGGTTAAAGCCGCGGCTGATGCCTTTGGCGATGAATTAAGCTCTACGCAAATTGTGGACATTTTTAATAAGGAATATGTTAACTTTGACGGCGCTTATAGCATTTTAAGTCATAGCTTTAAAGAAGAAGCAGTAGATGGTGCTGCCCTAGAGCGCAGTACTACCTTTGAGGGGAAAATAAAGGCTAATAATATTACTGTGGATGTTTTGGGCAGGGGCAATGGACCCATTGATGCTTTTTTCAATGCTATGAGCAAAATAGGTGTGGATAATTACGAATTTATCAATTATCATGAGCATGCTATCTCCCAAGGCTCTAATTCTAAGGCTATTTCTTATATTGAGCTGAGGAAGCCGGACGGAAAGCATATCTTTGGTGTAGGAATTGACCCTAATATTAATTTTGCTTCCATTTTAGGCGTTCTTAATGCCATTAATCGTTCTCTGAAAATTAGCTAGATATTGCACTTGCGTAAATCATTAAATAATGGTAAAATATTGCGGTAAAGTTGAAAGTTGGAGGTGAAGAAATGCCGAATATTAAATCATCCATTCGTAGTGTCAAAACTGACGCTGAACGTCGTGCTGCTAACGGCCCTGTAAAGGCTAAATTACGTAGTACTGCACGCAAAGTTGAAGCTCAAGCCGCTGCAGGCTCTAAAGAAGAAGCACAAGCTACTTTGAAGGAAGCAGCAGGTTTATTGGATAAAGCTGCTCGTAAGGGTACCATTCATAAGAAAGCTGCCGCTCGTAAGAAGTCTCGCTTGGCTAAGAAAGTTAATGCCATCTAAAACAAACATAAAAGAACTCCTATGCCTTGGCATGGGAGTTCTTTTTTTTATGGGCTTGAGGTGATATTTGCTGCTCTTAAGCACTACTCTAAGATATGTTGATAGCTCTACTTATTTCACTTGTGTCCTTTGAATAATTGTGCTATCTTAGAAATAGAAAAGATAATTTACGCAAGGAAATCGGAGGTTAATCATAATGAAGAAGATCGGTTTTATTGGCACGGGAATTATGGGCGCAGCAATGGCAGGACATTTAATGAAGGCTGGCTTTGAGGTAAGTGTTTATAATAGAACTAAGTCTAAAGCGGAAGGTCTCCTAGCTCAAGGAGCCAAATGGTGTGCTACGGCCGGAGAATGTGCCGAAAATCAAGATGTAGTTATTACTATTGTAGGCTATCCTAAGGATGTGGAAGAAACTTATTTGGGTAAGGATGGTATTGTAGCTAAGGCTGCTCCGGGAACATATCTTGTGGATATGACTACGTCTTCTCCTGTTTTGGCGGAGAAAATAGCGGTGGCAGCAGCGACTAAGGGGCTTCATGCTGTAGATGCGCCCGTCACAGGTGGCGATAAGGGAGCTAAAAATGCCACCCTCACCATTTTAGTGGGCGGGGAGGAAGCTGATTTTGTAGCCCTGCAACCGGTATTTCAGGTTATGGGTAAAAATATAGTTTATGAAGGTACGGCAGGAGCTGGGCAAAAAACTAAAATGTGTAATCAAATAGCTATTGCTGGAGCTTTAGCCGGTGCTTGTGAAGCCTTCGCCTATGCTAAAGCCAGTGGCTTAGATATTAGTAAGGTGTTTGAAGCTATTTCTACCGGTGCTGCCGGCAGTGCGCAAATGAGCAATGTAGTAGCCAATGGTTTAAAAGATGATTTTGCGCCTGGATTCATGCTTAAGCATTTTGTGAAGGATATGAAAATCAGTAGTGATACCAGTAAGGATTATCGGGTAACTATGCCGATTTTGGAACAAGTCCTGAAGGAAGCTACTAATTTGGAAGAATTGGGTCTTGGTGCAGAAGGCACTCAGGCACTGCTGAAATATTACAAGGTTAAATAGAGTAGTAATAATGTAAATACGGTTTTAGCACGTAGTTTTTCCTCAGGGAAATGCTGCGTGCTTTTCTCTTCACTTTTAGGGCATTTTAATGGTATAATACAGTAATATTTTTAGGGAAAGAGAGAAAACAAATTAATGAAGCAAAGTCACAATATACGCAACTTTTCCATTATCGCTCATATAGATCATGGTAAGTCTACCCTGGCGGATCGTCTTATTGAAATGACGGGAACCTTGACTAAAAGAGAAATGGCGGAGCAAATTCTAGACTCTCTTGATTTAGAAAGAGAAAGAGGGATCACTATTAAATCTCAGGCCGTACAGCTAGACTATGTAGCTAAGGACGGTCAACAGTATATGCTCAATTTGATAGATACTCCGGGTCACGTGGATTTTACCTATGAAGTATCTAGATCGCTGGCTGCTTGCGAAGGTGCGCTTTTGGTTATTGATGCTACCCAGGGTATTGAAGCTCAAACCTTGGCTAATGTTTATTTAGCTATGGAGCATGATTTGGAAATCGTGCCTGTTATTAACAAGGTGGATTTACCCAGCGCAGATCCGGAGAGGGTCAAAAAAGAGATTGAGGATGTTTTGGGCATTGATGCTTCAGAGGCTGTTTTATGCAGCGCGAAAACAGGCCTGGGAGTGGAGGATATTTTAGAAGCTGTGGTAAAACGTATTCCTTCGCCTAAGGGTGATAGCGATGCTCCTCTGCAAGCTTTAGTCTTTGATTCTAAGTTTGATGCTTACAAGGGTGTTATGCTTTATGTGAGAGTAGTAAATGGTTCCTTAAAGAAGGGTATGTCCATTCGCATGATGGCTACAGATAAGGTCTTCGAAGTAACGGAGGTGGGTGTTTTTAAACCGGCTCTGATGAATGTGGATTCTTTGGAAGAAGGTCAGGTTGGCTTTTTGGCGGCGGCCATTAAAAATGTGAAGGATGCCAGAGTAGGTGATACTGTTACAGCTACGGACAATCCTGCTCAGGTGGCGTTGCCAGGTTATCGTAAGGCTACGCCCATGGTTTATTGTGGTCTGTATCCGGTAGAAAATTCTGATTATGATAATTTACGGGATGCTTTAGAAAAACTACAATTAAATGATGCCTCCCTGCTTTTCGAACCGGAAACCTCAGTGGCCTTAGGTTTTGGCTTTCGTTGTGGGTTTTTAGGACTTTTACATATGGACGTTATTAAGGAACGCTTGGAAAGAGAGTATGATCTTACTCTTTTAACCACAGCTCCCAATGTTATTTATGAAGTCTTTAAAACTAACGGAGAGGTGGAGATGGTGGATAATCCTTCTCTTTTCCCTTCACCAACCATTATTGACCACGTGGAGGAGCCTTATGTCAATGCTACCATTATTGTGCCTAAGGATTATGTGGGGCCGGTGATGGAATTATCTCAATAATAACGTTGTGAATATGATAATATGACTTATTTGGATGAAACCAGAGTCATGATTCATTATGCTCTGCCTTTAAGTGAGATTATCTTTGACTATTTTGACCGTTTAAAGTCTGTGACTCGTGGTTATGCTTCTTTAGATTATGAGCTCCACGGTTATCGTCCTTCTACCTTGGTGAAAGTGGATATTCTTCTTAATGGGGAACCTGTGGATGCTCTTTCTGCTATTGTTCACCGGGATAGAGCTCAGGTGAGGGGCAGAGCTTTAGTAGAAAAGCTACGCAAGCTTATTCCCAGACAGCTCTTCGAAATACCAATTCAAGCGGCTATTGGCAGTAAGGTTATTGCCAGAGAAACTGTTAGTGCTATGCGCAAGGACGTTTTAGCTAAGTGCTATGGCGGAGATATTACAAGAAAGAGAAAGCTTTTAGAAAAGCAAAAAGCCGGTAAAAAGCGGATGAAGCAGGTTGGTTCTGTAGAACTACCTCAAGAAGCGTTTATGGCTATTTTAAAAATGGATGACAAATAGAGGTTTACTATGTTTAAATGGGATGTAATTCAAGGGATATATATACATATCCCTTTTTGTTTGCAAAAATGTGCCTATTGTGATTTTACTTCCTTTCCTAAGTGCGGACAGGAAGTAATGGAGGCTTATACTAAACGCCTATGTCAGGAAATTTTAACTTACAAGGCGACTTTGCCTGTTAATGCAAAGGCTACTATTTATATGGGCGGAGGCACACCTAGCATTTTGCCTATTAATTTGCTGACTCAAATTGTCACTGCTTTAAAAGAAGGAGAGCTTTGGCAGCAGCCGACAGAGGCTACTGTAGAAGTAAATCCCGGTACTGTGGACGGCGAAAAGCTGGTTGCGTTAAGAGAATTAGGCTTTGATAGAATAAGTATGGGAGTACAGTCTCTGCAGGATGAAGAATTAAGGGCTATGGGGAGAGTGCATACTGCTAAAGAAGCTTTGGAGGCACTAAGGTTAGCTAAGGAGGCAGGCTTTACCAGGCGTAATGCAGACTTAATTTATGGCTATCCGGGGCAAACTAAGGATACAGTTAGTGCCTCTCTTCGTAGCTTGCTAGAAGCAGAAATAGAGCATATTTCTGTTTACAGCTTGTCCGTAGAGGAAGGCACTCCCTTAGCCTACGCCCTGAAGGAAGGACGAGTAGTCTTGCCGGAGGAAGATGAGGTAGGGGATATGTATGATTGGCTTACTACTAATCTCCCAGCCAAAGGTTACGCAAGATACGAAATTTCTAACTATAGCAAGGAGGGGCAGCAGTCTCTCCACAATCTTGTTTATTGGCATTACCTTCCCTATTTAGGATTTGGCTTGGGTGCTACAGGGTTTAATGGCAGAGCTAGATATACAAATCCTTTTACTATAGAAGAGTATTTACGTGGAGGGACTCCTTGTGAGGAGAAATTATCTCTTGCTATGCAACAAAGTGAAGCTATTTTTATGGGGCTGCGTTTAACCAGGGGGATAAATATGAAGGAATTAGGCGAGCGCTTTCAGTTTAACTGGCGAGAAAAATATGGTCAGCTTATTAAGGAATTGGAAGACTTGCAGTTGGTAGAGCTTACAGGAAAAGAAAATCTACGTTTGACCACCAGAGGTATGAGTGTGGGGAATCTTGTTTTTGAAAAATTTTTGTAATTATTGTTGACAATAAAGGGAAAAAGATGTATCTTTATTATCAGATGTTAGCACTCTCACCTAAAGAGTGCTAACAAAAAAAGAAGCAAGGTGGTGATGGTCATGCTGGACGAGAGAAAAAAGAAAATTCTTCAAATTATAATTGAAGATTACATCGGCACAGCTGAGCCTGTGGGCTCTAGGACCATTGCTCGAAAATATAATTTAGGTATTAGTCCTGCTACTATTCGTAATGAAATGAGTGACTTGGAGCTTTTAGGCTTTTTGGAACAGCCCCATACCTCGGCTGGACGAATTCCTTCTGCTCAAGCCTATCGGTATTACGTAGATTCTATGTTGAAGCCGGGAGCACTTACTCCTAATGATATGGCCCTCATTGATGGCTGGTACAGAGAGAGAGTAAGAAGTATAGATGATATTTTCCAATCCACGGTAAAGATTTTATCCCGTATGAGCAAGAATGTTTCCTTGGTTCTAGCCAATAGGGATAGCAGTAGTACCTTCTCTTACATGAAGTTCTTACCTTTAAATGAGAAAAAGGCAATTTTGCTTTTAGTCACAGAGGATGGAGAGATAGATAACTGTGTGGTGGATGTTCCTTTAGGAATGAAGCAACAGGAAATGGATCATTTGGCTCAGCGGGTGACCAAGCTTTTACATGGTCAAACCTTAAAGAATATCACGGCCGCTGATATGGAGGTGCTCCATGCAGATTTGGCCAGTGATAAGCTTTTGTTTACTTCTCTTCTGCAGGCTATTCAACAAATGCAGGTGGGACAAAGAGAAGAAAAAATGTTCATGGGTGGCACTAAGCAAATATTTAATCAACCGGAATTTAAGGATGCGGAGAGAATTAAAGAGTTGCTTAGTGTTTTAGAGGAAGAAAAGGTCTTAAAGGATATGCTCCACGCCGGAGAAGATTCCGGTCTTAGAATTACTATTGGTAATGAGAATAAATTTACCAGCATTCATGATTGCAGTATGATTCAAGCTACGTACCGGTTAAATGGGCAGGTAGTAGGTACTCTGGCAGTTTTGGGACCTACCAGAATGGAGTATCAGAAGGTTATTTCCGTCATGGACTATTTACATAAATATTTGCAGGTAGTATTTAATCAAGAGAAATAGGGAGGAAGATACGTGGAAACGAAGGAAGAAAAAAATCAGGAAACAATCCTTGAGGATAAAGCTAAGGAAACCGTAGAAAATACTGAACCGAGCGCAGATAGTGACCAGACAGAGAATGCGCCTAAGGAAGAAGAGGCTGCTACTGAGGTGGTGGATGAAACTGCTGCTCAGCTTTTAGCCAAGGATCAAAAGATAGAGGAAATGCAAAACAAGTTGCTTAGATTGCAAGCGGATTTTGATAACTTCCGCAGACGTAATATGGAAGAGCAAAATAAGTTAGCACAATATATTACCGCTAGCGTATCTAAGGAGTTCCTTAAGGTTCTGGATAATTTTGAAAGAGCCGAGGAAAGCTTGGAGAAGAGTACTGAGGGAGAGGCCATCAAGGTTGGCATGGAAAAAATCCATAAGCAATTTACTCAGGCTTTAACAGCTTTAAAGATCGAAGAAATTAAGGCCCAGGGAGAAACCTTTGATCCCCAGCTACATGAAGCAGTGCTCCAAGGAGCTAATCCTGATGCCAAGGAAGACACCATTGATTTAGTTTTGGAAAAAGGATATAAAATCGGCGATAATATTATTCGCCACAGTAAGGTGAGAGTAGTACATAATTCTTAGCTAACATCCTTGCCCAGCAAGGTTGCTATAAATAACAAACAAATTTTGAGGGAGGAATATAAAATGTCTAAGATAATTGGTATTGATTTAGGTACAACAAATTCTGTAGTAGCAGTAATGGAAGGCGGCGAGGCTACCGTCATTTCCACTCAAGAGGGCGGTCGTTTGACTCCTTCTGTAGTTGGCTTCACTAAAAATGGTGAGCGTCTAGTAGGTCAATTGGCTAAGCGTCAAGCAGTATCTAATCCGGAGAGAACCATTAGCTCCATTAAGCGTCATATGGGTACTCAATATAAGGTACATATTGATGATAAGGACTATACACCGGAGCAGATTTCTGCCATGATTTTGGAAAAGATGAAGGGCGATGCTGAAAAGTATTTAGGTGAGAAGGTTACTCAAGCAGTTATTACCGTACCTGCTTATTTTAACGATAGCCAACGTCAAGCAACTAAGGATGCAGGTAAGATTGCAGGTCTAGAGGTTATGCGTATCATCAACGAGCCTACTGCTGCTGCCCTTGCTTATGGCGCAGATAAGAGCGATGACCATACCGTTTTGGTTTATGATTTAGGCGGC
>CAZTGQ010000016.1:0-462 GCA_964613345.1 uncultured Acidaminococcales bacterium
ATTTCCAGAAACGGTAAGCTCCGCTTTATCACTTTCTGCAGAAACAGGCATCATAGTTTGTAAGGTAGAAAGAATAGCCTTTTCTTCCATTTTTTCCTGCATTAAAAGAGAAATACGCTGAACTACATTTGTTAGCTCTCTAATATTTCCCGGCCAAGCATAGTGACAATAATGCTCCAGGACTTTTTTCACCACGTTTTCTTTACTATGTCCGGCGATATTATTATATAAGTACCGAGCAATTTCTTGATAGTCGTCCTCCCTTTCTCTAAGCGGAGGCAGAACTAGATTCAAAACATTAAGTCTATAAAACAAATCATTTCTAAAGCTTCCAGCCTCTACACAGCTCTGAAGATTTTTATTGGTGGCAGCGATAACCCGTATATCCACCGGAACCATTTTTTCGCCGCCAACTCGTCTAACCTCTTTTTCCTGTAGCACCCTTAAAAAAGCCGCTTGCAT
>CAZTGQ010000016.1:472-13159 GCA_964613345.1 uncultured Acidaminococcales bacterium
GTATTTCTATAGGCAGTTCACCGATTTCATCCAAAAATATTGTTCCTCTATGGGCGATTTCAAAAAGCCCCGGCTTACCACCCCTTTGTGCCCCGGTAAAGGAGCTGTCAGCATAACCGAATAGCTCCGCTTCCAAAAGACTTTTAGATAAAGAGGTACAATTAATAGCCACAAAGGGCCCATCTTTTCTGGGACTGGCATTATGAATGCTTTGAGCAAACAGCTCCTTGCCTGTTCCTGTTTCTCCATAGAGCATAACCGTAAATTCAGAATCAGCAAAGCTTTCCGCTAGATGCTTAGCCGTTTTCATAGCTTGCGAACTACCAATAATATCCGAAAAATGATATTTAGCGGCTAGCCCCTTTTCATGCAGCTTGATACGAATATTTTGTTCTGCTGTTTGCAATGATTCTACATCCTGGAAGGTCGCCACTGCACCTTTAATTTTGTTATTGACGATAATAGGAATACGATTAGTGGATACCAAGGTTCCCTTAATATCCATAAGCTGGTCAATTTCTGCTTTCCCACTTTGCAAAATACTGGTTAAACGCGTATTAGGAAGCACCTTATCAATATACTTACCGGTATAAGATTGCTCACGCTTAGAGAGCATTTTTCTAGCTACCTTATTAGCTACCTCCACATACCCCTTATCATCCACAGCAATAATAGCATCATGAGTGTAGTTGAAAATATTGCGATACCGCTCCAATTGTATTTCTAATTGCTCCCTTTTCTTCTCATCTTCCTTGTGCATAACCAGAACGGAATTAGCAGTTAGGAGCGCTTCCTCAATAGATGCAGCGGAGCTTTCCACAATGACATGCTTTAGCTTATACTTCTTAGCATAAAAATCTGTAACGCTGCCACCAATAGCCATTTTAGCGCCATCAGCTATAGCCTGCTGCACTACATTTTCAGCCTCTTGATTACAGGTGAATTTATAACACTTTATCTTAATATCCAGTAGATAGCAGATCGTTTCCAGTTCATTGCTAATATCGTCATAATAGAAAATAGCAATAAGTCCCTGTTCCTTCCTGGCCTGGGTAATAACAGGAATATAGTCAGAAACATCTAGAGCAATACTTATGGTTCTAACCCCTAGCTGATCCTCTAGGGCGGATTTAGTTCCCTTTCTACTAATAAAGAGCCATGCTCCTTGTTTTTCCAGTTCGGCAGCCATAGCCACTGCGTTATCCAAAGCACCTATATAAACAGAAATAGGCAGTTTTTTTCTGGCAATTATTTCTTCCGCAGTTTGTGCCAAAATTTTAGTGGGAGCAAGAAGGCATATTTCATTTGGTTCCTTATTTTTCATCTGCATATTCTTCACCTGTTATTTTAATTTTTACACCAGCCTGCCATGAGCTAGGTGCTCGCCGCTGTCCTTAAAGAGGAGCTGCTTATCACCTTGGAAATCAAAGTGGACAACTTCATTGACCTTAAAATCTACTCCCCCAAAGACTACCGCTGTCAATAGCTCACTTCCTAGAGAAAGCTTCACGATAGTTTCCATGCCGGAGGGTAAGGTAGAATATACGGTAGCCTCATGGTTGCCCGTACCTGACAGAACTATATTTTCCGGGCGTATACCTAAAATAACCGAAGCCTCCGGTGACAGAGACGGTAACTGCGCTCCCCTAAAGGTCAAGTGCTTACCCGCCACTGCTACGCTCACTTCCTCATCTGACGAGCTTAATACCTTAGAGGAAAGTAGATTAATATTAGGACTACCTATGAAGTCGGCCACAAAGGTATTAGCCGGCTGATTATAAATAGTCAGCGGTGGAGCGAATTGCTGCAAGACACCATTTTGCAGCAAGGAAATTTGTGTTGATAAAGTCATAGCCTCCAATTGATCATGAGTTACATAAACAAAAGTTGAATCTGTTTCCATATGCAAGCGCTTAAGCTCCGTGCGCATTTCCATTCTCAGCTTCGCATCCAGATTAGACAAGGGCTCATCCATAAAGAGAGTTTTTGGTCCCGTAGCCAAGGTTCTGGCAATGGCAACTCTCTGCTGCTGCCCTCCGGATAATTCCGCCGGATAGCGGTCCTTATATTCACCAATCTTTAGCATTTCCATGAGATTGTCTGCTCTGGCAGCAATTTTATCCTTGGGCCATTTTAGATTTTCCAGACCAAAGGTAATATTTTCCCACACCGTCATATGGGGCCACAAAGCATAGTTTTGAAATAAAAAGCCTACTTCTCTTTTTTCCGGTGGCACATCAATGCCCTCTGTGGACGAAAAAACCACTTTGCCGCCAATACTAATTTCACCGGAGGTAGGAGTTTCCAGACCTGCAATCATACGTAGGGTCGTGGTTTTCCCACAACCACTGGGACCTAAAAGTGTTATAAAAGAGCGATCAGCAATAGTTAGATTTAACTTATCCACCGCTGCATTTTTCCCGTACATTTTAGTTACATTTTTCAGAATTATTTCAGGCATTTTATCACCCTATCCCTTTATCTATGGATGCACCTGTCAGTTTGTTAATCACAAAATTAGACAGGAGTACTACAACTACAATGAGTAGATTAATAGCATTGGCATACTGATTCCAACCCTTTTCGTTATACTGAAAAAGCAAAGTAGTCAGCACTGCGGTAGAGGGAGAAATTAGTAAAATAAACAGTGACAATTCACGCATACAAGAAATATAAGGTAACAAATAACCTGATAAAAAGCTGGTTTTTTGGATAGGTACAATGATTCTTGTCATTCTCTTCCACCAGCCTATACCCATGATAATTCCTGCTTCTTCAATTTCGTTACCTAACTGTAGCATGGAATTAATGCCACTACGAGAAGCAAAGGGCAAATACTTTACCGTACCAATTAAGGCCAGTACCCCAAAGGTTCCATAAAGAGCCGGTATAGGTCCGTGAGGAACGGCAAACATAGACAAGTAAATAGCACCCATAGCCATACTGGGAATTAAGTATGGGAAAAAAGTTAGATGGTTAACAGCCTTACCCAACCAGGTTCCTTTTTTTCTCACAATAGCATAACCGGCCAAAATACCCACTGTTCCGGTAACAAAAGCACAAATAACAGATAGCATTACACTGTTAAACAAACCCTTGTAAATACTGCGATTCTTTAAAATACCGGGCTCGCCATTGGCAATATCCGTGGCACCCTCACCCACCCAAAAATCCGTACTGAAATTACTCCAAGCATAATTACCCGGTTCCACAATAAAAGACTCTATAGCAAAAGTAGCTAGTGGAATGATGGTTACCCCTACAAGAAAGATTACCATGAAAAGTGAAAGTGGAGTACGAAACCCTCTTAAGTTAACCAAAGAAATATTGGAGCTTTTACCGGTAATGGTGGTATAGGCCTTACGTCCATCCAATACTTTTTGGTTAATCAACATGATACCAATACCAATGACAATAAGAATAAGTGCCATAAGATAACCATAACCGGGATTTAATCCCTGCAGAGTTCTATAAAGCTGAGTAGTCAGCACATAATAGCGCACCGGTGCACCTAAAAAGGCCGGTACTGCAAAAGCACTCATGGAGCTGGAAAAAGCTAAAAGAAAGGTGGATAAAATAGCCGGCTTCACCATAGGTAAGGTAATACGACGCAGAATCTTCATCCTATCTGCATGGAGCAATTGTGCAGCCTCTTCCAAATTGGCATCCATATTTTTAAGAATGCCACCAATGAGAATATACGCAAAGGGAGCATAGTGCAAGCCCTGCACTATTGAAATCGGCAAAAACCCATATGCAAACCAATTAGGCGTAGTAATGCCGGTTAAAACTGTAAACAGTCCCGGTACACCACCCACTAAGGAATTACGAAAGAAATTTAGCCAAGCCAGAGCCAAGGTCCAGGATGGCATAATATAAGGCACTACAAACATTGCTGATAAAAATCTTTTATACTTCACATTTGTTCTGGTAATTAACCATGCCATAAATCCGCCAAAGCCAATTGCTAAACCGCAGGTGGCCAAGGAAATCAGCACTGTATTCCACAGCGGTTTATAGAAAATACTCATGCTGTTATCCCCATCCAAAAGGACCTTACGCCAATGATACAGAGTAAGGTCTCCTGAATGAGTTCCTCTAATACGCATTACTTCCGAGGTATGCACCGTAAAGGTATCAATAATTATAGAAACCAAGGGCAAAAAGGTTAGAAGCAGTAGCACAACAAAAAGAAGGACAAGAATAACATTATGAGGCTTGCGGCAAAAATGCTTAAAACGCTGAGCCATATTCATATGCTTACTCCCTTTTCCAGCCTATGCTACATAAGCTTGCTAATAAATTCTTCTACCTCTGCTCTATGTTCAAAAATATACTGAGGATCGTCAGCAACTAAAATCTTGCTCCACTCCGTCAAAGGCTTATCGCCCTTAGCTGCGGCAATCTTAGCATTACCGGAATAAGTTCCCATATCACTTTGCCAAGGCTTAAAGCCTTCTTCCGTAAGCAGGTATTGAATAAAGAGCTTAGCTGCTGCTGGATGCTTAGCATCTTTAACTAAAAGAGCATATTCTGGATAATAAAAACCTGCACAGGGTTCTACCTTATCGAGGAAGCCCACTGCCAAATTTTTCTTTTGTGCATAACGAATTTTAGAGAAGTTTAAAAGGCCTATGCCTTTAAAATTCTGTCCTTTAATACCGATAGCTTCCGTCATAGCGGTATCGCTGGTGCCCATGACCAGACCATTACTAAATACTTTTTTTATCCATTCATAGCCTGCATTCTTGGTAGTCAATTCCAATTTCTTGTTATATTGCTTTTCATAGGCCTTGGCAAGCTTCTCTGCTACCTCCGGTTTGGTAAGCATGGTCAGGAAATTAGCATTAATACCCTCTTGCATAGGGCTTTTAAAGAAGAATTGCCCTTTCATGTTAGGATCGGTCAATTGCCAAATATTAGTTATAGGTGCTTTGGCAGCGTAGGTTTCATTGTTATACATCAAGACCTTGTTCATGTACGCAAAAACCAACGGACTTTGATTTTCCTTGGGAAGAACGGACTTTAAATCCTCCGGAACATAATTTTGCAAATAACCTGTTTGCAAAAGCTCGCCCCATACTCTGCCGGAATCCTGACATACCACGAAATCAGCGCCAGCTGCTTTAGCCTTCACCTCTGTAGAAATTTTATCAATTAATTCAAAATCCTTGAGGTTACTACTCTCTACTTTAATTCCATATTTTTTCTCAAAGCCTGCTGCGGCCTTGGAAATACGACTACTAATAGAATAAACTACAACCTTACCCTCTTTTTTAGCTAAAGGCACTAAATCTGCTGCCTTCTCACTTTTAACCTCTATAATTTTCCCTGTAGCAGGAGCCTTCTCTGCAGCCTTTTTTTCACTGCCGCCACAACCGGCCACGCTTAAAGCCATTAGGCCCACTAGTAAGATTCTTGCTAAAGTTTTACTCTGCTTCCCATACATAAAAAAGCCTCCTTTAATTTTCATCATCTCCTAATTATACAGCAAGTATTCTGAAAAGTGTTATTTTTTTGTGCATAACAAAAAGGTTCTGCTTGTACAAACAAACAGAACCTTTTACCAATATTCAACATATTTTTTAGCGTGATTCCTTATGCTCTAGGACCTCACGTACTGCTTTTTCGAATTTTGGTCTGGGCAGCATAACAAAATGCCCGCAGCCACGGCATTTAAGGCCAAAATCCATACCCACTCTGGTAATTTCCCATTCGTAGGACCCACAGGGGTGAGCTTTCTTCATGCGCACTATGTCGCCAACAGCATAGGTGATTTTACTCTTCATATTATTTCACCTTTAAGGTAGAAATATCCGTGATGTTAAAGCCTGCCTCCCGAATTTCTTCTACCAAGTCCATAGCGTTAGTCAAATCGGCTCGAATAATAATTTCTCTGGAAACTTCACCTGTGCTTCTGGTAATAACAGAAATAATGTTAACGCCCCTAGTCTTAAAAATCTGAGCGATATCCGCTAATACGCCTACCTTATCTGCTGAATCAATAGTAATTTTTGTAGAATTCTGAGTGTAGCCCATAATATCTACTAGAACCTTAAACACATTGGTATCTGTCACGATGCCGCAGACCTTGCCATTTTCGTCCACTACCGGCAACGCACCAATTTTATTTTTATAGAGCAAGTAGGCGCAGGTCTCCACCGCATCACCTTTGCGCACAGTAACTACAGCCTTGGTCATAACGTCCTTGACCTTCAACTTGCTCAAAAGATAATTGGCCTCATACTTCGATAAAGTAGTAGCATCAGAAGGCGCACTGCGTGCCACATCACCGTCAGTAACAATACCCTTCAAGCAACCGATGTCATTTACCACAGGAATCCGCCGCAAATTATGATTAGCCATGACCTCTCTTACCTCAAGCAGAGATTGTTCTTCCTTCACAGTAATCACTGTAGATGACATAATCTCATCAATAAGCATCTTCTCTCCTCCTTCTTAACCGCCCAAATAAGCTTTTCTCACTTCTTCACTAGCTGCCAGCTCCTTAGCTGTACCTGCTAAAACAATTCTGCCGGTTTCCAGCACATAAGCCTTATCCGCAATGGATAGTGCCATATTAGCATTCTGCTCTACTAAAAGCACCGTAGTACCGGCCGCATTAATTTCCTTTATAATGGTGAAAATTTCCTTAACCAGTAGTGGAGCTAATCCCATAGAAGGCTCATCTAAAAGCAAAAGCTTAGGTTTACTCATGAGGGCTCTGCCCATAGCCAGCATTTGCTGTTCACCACCGGATAAAGTTCCTGCCACCTGACTTTTACGCTCCAAAAGTCTGGGAAATTTTTTGTAAACATCCTCTAAATCCCTAGCAATACCATCCTTGTCCGAACGCAGATAAGCGCCTAAATCCAAATTTTCGCTAACCGTCATATTAGAAAAAACATGACGACCCTCAGGCACCTGCACCAAGCCCTGACCCACTAATTGGTGAGCAGCAGTTCCTACTATACTACTACCATTATACATGATTTTACCGGTTTTAGGTTTTAATAATCCAGAAATAGTATGCAAGGTGGTAGATTTCCCCGCTCCATTAGAACCGATAAGCGTGACTATCTCACCATCGCCTACCTCAATACTAACATCCTTGACAGCGTGAATGGCTCCATAATAAACATTTAAATTTGCTACTTCTAACATTAGGATACCTCCTCGCCTAAATATGCTTCGATTACTCTTTTATTACTCTTAATAGCTTCCGGCGTGCCATTAGCAATGCATATACCATATTCTAAAACATAAATGCGCTGACAAACGCCCATAACTAGGCCCATATCATGTTCAATAAGCAAAATACTTAAAGAAAATTTATCCTTAATCCAGCGAATCATTTCCATCAGTTCATGTGTTTCCTGAGGATTCATTCCCGCAGCAGGCTCATCCAAAAGTAAAAGCTTCGGCGAAGTTGCTAAGGCTCTGGCAATTTCCAACCTTCTTTGTTCACCATAGGGAAGATTTTTTGCCAATTCATCTTTAAAACGATCTAGTTTAAAGATTTTCAGCAATTCTAAAGATCTTGCTTCCGCCTCTTTTTCCTGCTGAAAATAACGACCAAAACGCCCTACTGCCTCTACTAAAGAATAGTTCACATGCATATTAAAAGCAATTTTAACATTCTCCAACACTGTAAGCTCAGAGAAAAGACGAATATTCTGGAAGGTACGGGCAATACCCATAGCAGTTACCTGATAAGGCTTTTTACCGTTAAGTAATTCTCCCTTAAAGGATATTTCACCCTCTGTAGGCGTATATACACCTGTCAGCATGTTAAAGGCTGTAGTTTTACCAGCTCCGTTAGGTCCAATGAGACCAATAAGCTCACCCTCTTCAATTTCCATAGTGAAATTGGACACTGCACGAAGGCCGCCAAAAACCATGGAGGCATTATTTACTTTCAGTAGCTCCGTCATGGCCGGCACCTCCTAACCTAAACATTTTCAAGCTTAATTCCTTGCTGCCAAAAATACCCTGTGGCCTGTTAAGCATAAGTACAATAAGGGTAATGGAGTAAATAACCATACGCCATTCAGGATAATCTGCTAAGGCAGCACTAATGCCCGTTAAAAGCACTGCACCACTAATAGCCCCGGTCATAGAGCCTAATCCACCTAGCACCACCATGGTTAAAATATCAAAGGAACGCATAAAGGTAAAGGAAGCAGGATGCGCAATATAATAATAATGGGAGAATAATACTCCTGCAGTTCCTGCAAAAGCAGCACCAATGGTAAAGGCCATAACTTTATATTTCGTGGTATCTATACCCATGGTTTCTGCTGCAATTTCATTTTCTCTAATAGCTAAGCAAGCTCTGCCATAGGAAGAATTCTTAAAGTTTTTGATACAATAGGCCACCAAAACTGCCAGCCAAAAGGCCCAAGCAAAATTAGTAATACGGGGAATACCCATGAAACCGGAAGCCCCTCCTACGTAGTCAATATTTAAAATAGAGATACGAATAATTTCACCCAAGCCCAGGGTAGCAATAGCTAAGTAATCACCATTAAGGCGTAGCGTAGGAATACCGATTAAGAAGCCCAAAAAGGCCGCAGCCATAGTTCCGGCTACCAAGGCCAAAACAAAAGGTAACTCCAGCTTCACGGTAATAATGGCTCCCACATATGCTCCCACTGCCAAAAATCCGGCATGGCCAATGGAAAACTGTCCTGTATAGCCATTAATCAAGTTTAAGCTAACAGCCAAGATAACATTAATCAAAGTTAAGACGATATTTGCTTCCCAATAAGGATCAATAATTTCTTGATACAAAAGCACCTCTACTACAATGTAAAAAAGAACGCAGAGGCCTAGGATAAGCAAATCCTGTTTACGCATTTTTTTCATCCCAGTCACCTACACTTTCTCTTTAACATTTTTGCCTAAAAGACCTGATGGCTTATAGAGCAAAATAATAATCAAAATCAAAAAAGCTGCTGCATCTCTATAGGTAGAAGAAAAGAACCCGCTTACCAAGGCCTCTACTAAGCCCATAATAAGACCGCCCATCATAGCTCCCGGCAATATGCCGATACCGCCCACTACTGCTGCGATAAAAGCCTTCATACCTGGCATCATACCCATAAGAGGATCAATGGAATTATAATAAACACCAACCAAAACTCCCCCGGCTGCCGCTAACGCTGAGCCTAAGGCGAAGGTCATGGAAATAACTCGGTCAATATTGATGCCCATGAGACGTGCCGCATCTGCATCAAAGCTAACCGCTCTCATGGCCTTACCGGCCTTGGTGTAATTGACAATGTAGGTTAGTGCCGCCATCAGAAGAAGGGCACTGATTAAAATAAGCACCTGTTGATTGTTCACCACGATACCACCAAAACGATATACCGTCGGAGCAAAAACTGCCGGGAAGGTACGTGGTTGAGGAGAAACCAATAAAATCATACCATACTCTAAAAAGAGAGAAACACCAATCGCTGTAATAAGAGCTGCAATTCTGGGTGCGTGACGCATAGGACGATAAGCAATTCGTTCTATAATAATACCCACTAATGCAGCTACTGCCATAGCAAAGATAATAGCAGGAAAGAAAGAGAAGCCTAAATGTGTAGTGGCGAAAAAGCCGAAAAACGCTCCCAGCATATAAATATCGCCATGAGCAAAATTGATTAATTTTATGATACCATAAATCATAGTATAGCCCAGAGCTATTAAAGCGTAAATACTGCCTAGGGAAATACCATTAATTAACTGCTGTATTAATTGCTGCGCAAAGGATCCCATATCCATAAACTTTCCTCCTGCTAATTTCAAATTGTGGGGCCGCCTAGGGGCGACCCCACCCTCGGGTTTTACTTAGGTTCTACTTTTGTTTTAAATACTTGCTTACCATCCTTGTACTCAATAATAACAGCACTCTTCACTGGATCATGCTGAGCATTAAAGGTATATTTACCGGAAACACCTGGTAAGGCATTAATCTTAGCCATGGCCTCTGCCATTTTAGCACTGTCCGGACCGCCTGCTGCTTTCACAGCCTCAGCAATTAAAAGCGCCGAATCATAGGCTAGGGCAGCAAAAACATCCGGTTTTTCACTATAGGCTTTTTCATAAGCTGCCACAAACGCTTTATTCAGGTCAGAAGCATCATCAGGAGAATAAAGACTGGAAAAATAAGTATTATTTAAAGCTGCCACACCGGCAATTTCCGGCATTTTGCTACTATCCCAACCATCTCCTCCTGCCATAGGTACGTTAAGACCAATTTCTCTAGCCTGCTTTACAATTAAACCAACCTCTTGATAATAAGCGGGAATGTAAATCATATCAGGATTGGCAGCCTTAATCTTCGTTAAAGTAGCCTTGAAATCCGTATCCTTTTGCAAGAAGGATTCTCTAGCTACAATACTGCCACCGCCCTTAGTGAAATTCTCTTCAAAAAATTGAGCAAGGCCCTTGGAATAATCTGAAGAGTTATCAATCAGCATAGCTACTTTGGAAACCTTAAGCGTGTCTTTAGCAAAGGTTGCCATAACTGTACCCTGGAAGGGATCAATAAAGCAAGCTCTAAAGTTAAAAGCCTTTGTTTTCCCATCCTTGCCCACGGTGATGCCAGGGTTGGTACCCATAGGACTAATATCCAAAACCTTGGCCCCTTGGTTAACAGCAGAAGCAGCAATAACAGAAGAAGAGAAGTTGGGTCCAATAACGGCCACTACCTTGTCCTGAGAAATAAGCTTCTGCATCGCATTAGTTGCTTCGGCAGCCTCTGACTTATTATCTGCGACTACCAATTCTAACTTCTTGCCACCCACACCTCCAGCACCATTGATTTTGTCAAAGGCTAATTTAATAGCATTTTGACAGCTTTTTCCGTAGCTTGCACCGGAGCCTGTCATTTCCAAATTGGCACCGATTTTAATCGTGCCTGCTGCGCCACCGGCAGAATCAGATTTCTTCCCACCACAGCCAGTGAAAACTCCCAGGCTCAACGCACTGATACATAGCAAAGCCAGCATTTCCTTTTTCTTCATCATCTTAATTCCCCCATTTGTGCCCTTTAGAGCTGCGATTTTCAATCCTTATATATATAAATAAAAGCGTCAGATTGAGTTTTCCCTCAATCCGACGCTGGATTGATACATCCCTTTAGCTTCTATAAATTAATTTTTTCTTTAAAGGTTTGTACGCCATCTTTTAAGGCAATGATGATGCCACCGCTCACAGGATTATGATCCTTGTCCACGGTAAACTTACCTGTTGCAACAGGAAAGTCCTTCATTTTAGCAATCTCTCCGGCAATTTTGGTACCATCTGTGCTGCCGGCTCTCTTAATAGCCTCTATTACAACTAATGCTGCGTCATAGCCATGAATACTGAAATTATCAGGCTCGCTCTTATACTTCTCTTTATAAGCCTTGATAAAGTTCTGTACGTTTGGGTCCTTATCCTGAGCGGAATAAGCACTGCAGAAGTAGGTATTGTTTAAAGCAGCAGCACCGGCAATTTCAGCCAGCTTGGGAGAATCCCAACCATCACTACCTAAAATAGGACAGGTAAGACCAACCTCTCTTGCTTGCTTAACAATCTTAGATACTTCTTCATAGTAAGCCGGAACGTAAAGTGCATCCGGATTAGTTGCTTTAAGCTTAGTTAAAGAAGATTTGAAATCTACATCCTTAGCTAAGAATGCTTCCTTGCCTACAATCTTGCCGCCGCTCTTCTCTAGGGTTTGAGCGAAAACATCGGATAAGCCCTTAGAATAGTCACTAGAGGAATCAAAGAGAATTGCTACCTTCTTTAGATGGAGACTCTTATCAGCAAAAGTAGCCATTACCTTGCCTTGGAAAGGATCGATAAAGCAAGCTCTGAAAATAAAAGGCTTAACCTTGCCATCTTTTTCCACGGTAATCATGGGAGCTGTTGCTACCGGTGCCATTAAGGGCACCTTATTAGAAGTAGCTATAGGTGAAGACGCTGCCACGCAACCGCTGGTAGCAGGTCCAATGAGGACTACTGCTTTATCCTTGGTAATAAGCTTGGTAGCAATGTTGCCTGCTTCGGCAGGCTCGGACTTGTTGTCGCCCTGTACTAGTTTAATCTTCTTGCCTAGCACACCGCCCTTAGCATTGACCTCATCAATAGCCATTTGTACGCCGTTATAAGTAGATTTTCCGTAATTTGCCACATTTCCTGTTAGCTCAAAGTGACCGCCAATAACAATTTCCTTGCTATCAGCCTTACCCCCGTCACTCTTTTTACTGCCGCAGCCGGTAAGCACCGTTGCTAATACTGCTGCCGCACAAAGGGCAGCTGCCGCTGTTTTCCATTTCTTCATCTTTTCACCGCTTTCTACTATATAAAAAATACGTAGTTAACATTTTCAATGTTAACTACGTACCATTATAGTCAATGGTTTACATCTTTGTCAATAACTTTTTACAATTACAGCGACTTTTTTCCTTTAATGTGCTCTTTGTCTTTTGTAAGAATACATAAGTATTATTTTTTAAGTCTTTCATCTTCGTCTGCTCCACCAAAAGAGCATAGATATTCTTTAAGTCTATTTACCGTATCTGCTTAAGTGAATAAGATAACGCCATTTTCCTCTTGCGTAAATGCTTATATACACCACTTTCCTCCTAATGGTCCTCTCCCCCAATATCTGCATAGCCATGCAAATTATTGAAATGTCATGTTTCT
>CAZTGQ010000017.1:0-6175 GCA_964613345.1 uncultured Acidaminococcales bacterium
ACCTGTCAAGGCAAGCCCATTGTTTTCTTAGATACTCCCGGTCACGAAGCTTATACAGCTATGCGTGCTCGTGGTGCTCAGGTCACAGATGTTGCTGTATTAGTGGTAGCAGCTGATGATGGAGTTATGCCTCAAACCTTAGAGGCTATTCATCATGCTAAGGCAGCTAAGGTGCCCATCATTGTGGCTATTAATAAGATTGATAAGGAAGGTGCAAATCCTGATTTTGTAAAGCAACAGCTAGCAGAACAGGAACTGATTCCTGAGGATTGGGGCGGAGATACCATTATGGTACCGGTTTCCGCTCACCAAAAGACAGGTATCGCTGAGCTCCTGGAAATGATTTTGTTGGTAGCAGATGTACAGGAGCTTAAAGCTAATCCTAAGCTACCTGCTCAAGGTACCATTATTGAGGCTCAGTTAGATAAGGGACGTGGTCCTGTGGCTACAGTGCTTATTTCTCGTGGAACCCTGCATATCGGCGATACCATTTTAGCCGGAACTGCCTATGGTAAGGTTCGTGCTATGGTTAATGATCAGGGTAGTAATGTGAAGGAAGCTTTCCCCGCTACACCTGTGGAGGTACTCGGTCTTAATGACGTGCCTATGGCCGGCGATATTTTAGATGCTACGGACGAGCATATTGCTAGAAGCGTAGCTGAAAAGCGTATTGCTAAGAGAAGAAACGAAGAACAAAAGTCTGCTAAGGTCTCCTTGGATGATATCTTTAATCGTATTCAAGAGGGCGAGCTGAAGGAATTAAATATTGTAGTCAAGGCAGATGTACAGGGCACTATTGAGGCTCTAAAGCAGTCCTTGACTAATATCAAAAATACAGAGGTTAGAGTTGTTGTAGTCCATGCCGGTGTAGGTACCATCAATGAGTCCGATGTGATGCTGGCTAGTGCTGCCAACGCTTTAATTATTGGCTTTAATGTTAGACCTGATGCTAATGCCAGAAAGGTTGCAGATACGGAGAAGGTAGACGTACGTACCTACAGAGTTATCTATGATGCTTTAAATGATGTGGAGGCTGCCATTAAGGGTATGCTGGCACCTAAGTTTAAAGAGAATATTACAGGGCATGTAGAGATACGTCAGCTCATCACTATTTCCAAGATGCTTATAGCTGGTGGTTATGTTCTAGATGGTAAAATTACCAGAGGCTCTAAGGTAAGAGTTTTGCGTAATGGTGTTGTTGTGCATGAAGGTGAATTGGAATCTCTCCGTCGTTTTAAGGATGATGTGAAGGAGGTTGCCGCAAGCTTTGAATGTGGTTTAACCCTGGAAAATTATCGTGACTTAAAAGAAGGAGACGTTTTAGAGGCTTATGTGATGGAGCAAATTGCTGTTGAATAGCTAAATGCTTCTAGTAAGGAGATATTATGTCTAAATTAAGAGTTGAAAAGGTACAGGAATTAATTAAGCAGGAGCTTAGCACTATGCTTTTAAGAGAGGTAAAGGACCCTAGAGTGAAGGGCGTGACTGTGACTAGCGTAGAGGTTAGTGGAGATTTAAGCTATGCGAAGGTCTATGTTAGTCTCTTTGGTTCCAGTGCGGAGCAGGAGGCGGCTTGGAAGGGCTTAAATAGTGCTCTTGGTTATTTCCGCTCAGAAATTGCTAAGCGGATTAGCCTAAGAGTGGCACCAATTTTAAGCCTGGAGAGAGATACCTCCATGGCCTACAGCTCTCATATTGAAGAGCTGCTGCAAAAAATAAAAGCTACCGAGGGCCATCATGAGTAAAGCTATTGAGGTTACCACTGTGGCTCGGCTTTTACAGCAGGCTGATTCTTTGGTGCTGGCAAGTCATGTTGGGCCGGACGGAGATACTATGGGTTCTACCTTAGCTTTGGCAGAGGCCCTAGAGCAATTAGGTAAAAAGGTTACAGTGCTGGTGGATGATAAAATATCATCCACCTATAGCTTTATGCCTGGCATAGAGCGTTATCTAAGACCTGCTGAAGGCGATCATTACTCCTGTGATCTTTTGGTTATTGTTGATAGTAGCAGCTTAGATAGGATTGGAGTTGTTGCTCAGGTAGTGGAGGCTAAGGCAACTCTTAACATTGACCATCACATCTCTAATACTCAATACACTGATTATCTGTGGCTTAATGCTACGGCAGCAGCTACAGGAGAAATGGTTTATCTTTTGTTAAAGGAATTGAAGCTTACCATTACCTTAAGCATGGCTGTTAACCTATATGTAGCTATTATCACGGATTGTGGTAATTTTAAATATTCTAATACTACTCCTACTACCATGAATTTAGCTGCAGAGCTCTTAGCTATGGGTATAAAGCCTAATGAAATTTCTGATGCTTTGGAACTAAAAAGTCAGGCGACAATTAATTTATTAAAGGTAGTACTTAATACCTTAAGCTTTTATCATCAGGGAAAGATAGCCACCATCGAAATTGATCATGAGCATTATGATAAAGAGGTGGATACGGATAGCTTTATTTACTATCCCCGCTATATTGAAAATGTAGATGTAGCTATTTGCTTTAAGGCTGTGGAAGAGAGCGTTACCAGAGTGAGCATGCGTTCCAGAAGTCTAGACGTTAGTGCTGTTGCCCTAAGCTTTCAAGGTGGAGGACACAAGAGAGCCGCTGGCTGCACTATTAAGGCACCATTAGCTCAGGCTAAAGAAGAACTATTAGCTGCTTTAATAAAGGAAATGGATAAATAAATGGTTGATGGTATTTTTAATGTTTTAAAGCCACCGGGCATGACTAGCCATGATGTGGTGGGGGCTATGAGAAGAATATTACAAATGAAAAAAGTTGGCCATGGGGGAACCTTGGATCCCATGGCTGCAGGTGTGCTGCCTATTTTTGCAGGGAAGGCTACCAGATTTTTAGAATATGCGGTAGAGGGTAGAAAGGTTTATCGAGCTGTTCTTACTCTAGGCAGTAAAACTGATACCGGGGATGGAGAAGGTAAGGTTATCGCTACCAGCTCTGTAAGGGTCCTTACGGAAGCAGAAATAAAATCAGCACTGTCATCCTTTTTGGGTGCCGGCAAGCAGGTTCCGCCTATGTATTCAGCTATTAGTATAGGCGGACAGAAGCTCTATAAATTAGCAAGAGCAGGGCTAGAGGTTGAGCGTAGCAGTAGGGACATTTTTATTCATAGATTAGATTTTCTGGCCTATAGGGGGCAGGAAATTATTTTTGAAGTGGAATGCTCTAAGGGTACTTTTATCAGAACGCTTTCTGAGGATATTGCTGCCAGCTTAGGTATGGTAGGTCACATGAGCTTTCTTTTGCGACGTCAGGTTGCAGGCTTTAAGCTAGAGGAAAGTAGTACCTTAGAGGAATTAGCCGCCAATTATGAAAAGGGTCTTTTGCCTTTGGCACTTGCTTTAGAAGGATTTCCTTCCTTGACAGTTAATAATCGTCAAGGAAGAAGAATTGCTCAGGGCGTAGCAACTACAGTAAAAAATATCACCGAGGGTGAGTGTTACAAGCTGGTAACTGCTTCTAATTTAGTCATAGGCTTGGCTACAGCTAAGGAGGGTAAGCTGTGGGGTAACAAGATTATCAATGTTCCCCCGGAGGAAATAGATGAGGATAATTAATAGTTTTGAGGAATTGTTGACAATTAAAAATATTTCCTGCAGTGTGGCTCTAGGAACCTTTGATGGACTTCATTTAGGTCATCTGGACGTGATTAAAACGGCCTTGGCTGCGAAAAAAAAACAGGGACTACAGGCGGTTGTTTTTACCTTTAGTAACCATCCTATGAGTAGCATTATGCCTGAATTAGTTCCGCCCAGAATTATTGACAATGCTACCAAGGAGGAGCTTTTGGCAGCTATGGGAGTGGATATTTTAATTAATATTCCCTTTACTCCTAAGTTTGCTGATCTGTCTGTAGAGGAGTTTTTAGGAATTTTAAAGTCCTTAGGAGCAAGGGTGGCTGTAGTGGGACAGAACTATTCCTTCGGTGCCGGAGGCGTGGGTAATGCTCAGACCTTGAAAGAGGGAGGAGCCAGCTTTGGTTTAGAGGTTATCATTCGTCCTCTTTTGACCATGAGGGGTAGCGTGATTAGCAGTACGCGTATTAGAAATGCCATAGCTCAGGGAAAAGTGGATATGGCTGAACAAATGCTGGGACGTCCGTACAGTTTTAAAGGTAAGGTGCTGCACGGAGATGCTAGGGGTAGAACCATGGGCTTTCCCACTGCTAACCTAGAAATAGCTGACAGCTCCTTTGCCCTGCCTAAATCCGGTGTCTACGCCGGATCTGTAAGACACGGGGATAAATATTATATGGCAGCGGTAAATTTAGGCTGCAATCCCACCTTTGGGGGCAGCTCCTTGCGCCTGGAGGCTCATCTGTTAGATTTCACAGGGGATTTGTATGGGCAAGTAATCCTTGTAGAGCTGCACCAGTTTATCCGAGAGGAAGTTACTTTTGCCCAAAGGGATAGCTTGCAAAAGCAAATTTCCGAGGATAAAAAGGCAGTAGAAGAATATTTTCATGTTGTTTTTTAATGGAACATATGTTACAATATTTTAGCAATAAAGAACCTTAGCGTGGAATACCGATTCTCCAACGGCTTCTACAGCTGGGGCAATAAGAAAAAATGGAGGCGTATCTATTATGATGACACCAGAAAGAAAGAAAGAATTAATTGAAACCTATCGCATTAACGAAAGCGATACCGGTTCCCCTGAAGTACAGATTGCTATTTTAACCGAAAGAATTACCTATTTAACTGAGCATTTAAAGGAGCACAAGAAGGATCACCATTCTCGTCGTGGTTTGCTCAAGATGGTTGGTCAACGTCGTGGTCTGTTAAACTATCTTATGAACAAGAACATTGAGAGATATAGAACTATCGTAGAAAAGTTAAAGCTACGTAAATAGTCTTAACCTATTAAAGCCATTGTGGTTAACCACAATGGCTTTTTTGTATTTTGAAAATTATGTTACGGAAGTTTGGGTCCTGATAACCTCAAAAGACCCTCGCCTCTTTCCTAAGTGGAGGAGGGGCGAGGGTCTTAAATAATATTAGGTCAAGCTTAGTTGAATTTTAAAACAGCACCTTGAGCAGCAGAGGAAACTAGAGCAGCATATCTAGCTAAATAACCGGATTTAACCTTAGGTGCAGGACATTTCCAAGCCTTGCGACGCTCTGCTAATTCCTTGTCAGAAAGCTTAACGTTAATGGTTCTTTTAGGAATGTCGATTTCGATAATGTCTCCATTCTTAATGAGGGCAAAGTTACCGCCTTCTCTTGCTTCAGGAGAGATGTGACCGATGCAGGCACCTTGAGTAGCACCGGAGAAACGACCGTCAGTTAAAAGGGCTACGGATTTACCTAGACCCATGCCGGTAATAACGGAGGTGGGATTGAGCATTTCTCTCATACCGGGACCGCCCTTGGGACCTTCATAGCGAATTACTACGACATCGCCGGCTTTGATTTTCTTGCCTAAAATTGCTTTAATAGCAGCATCCTCACCATCAAAGACCTTGGCAGGACCTGTGTGCTTAAGCATTTCAGGAGCTACAGCGCTTTCCTTGACTACGCTGCAATCTTGGGCAATATTACCCTTTAGAACAGCAATACCGCCGGTTTTTCTTAACGGCTCCTTTACTGTATGAATAACCTCGGGACGTAAAATTTTAGCCCCTTTAATATTCTGTCCTACAGTTTTGCCGGTAACGGTTTTACAGCTTTTTTCAATTAAGCCTGCGGTAGCTAATTCAGCCATAATAGCCTTAAGGCCGCCGGCCTCGTTGACATCAATCATGTGCAGGGTACCACCGGGGCTGAGCTTTGTTAAATAAGGAGTTTGCTTACTGATTTTATCAAAATATTCCAAAGTCAAATTAATACCAGCTTCATGAGCAATGGCAGGTAGATGCAAAGCGGTATTGGTGGAACCACCCATAGCCATATCTACAGTAATAGCATTTTTAAAGGCCTTAGCCGTCATGATATCCTTAGGGCATATGTTTTTAGCTAAAAGACTCATGATGGTTTTACCGGCCTCTTTAGCTAAAGCAATACGTGCTCCTTGATAAGCAGCAGGAATGGTACCGTTGCCAGGTAATCCCATGCCCAATACTTCTGTCATGCAATTCATGGTGTTGGCAGTGAACATACCGGAGCAGGAGCCGCAGCCGCCGGCGGGAGAGCAGGCGGGCAGGGGCGC
>CAZTGQ010000017.1:6185-13105 GCA_964613345.1 uncultured Acidaminococcales bacterium
TGTTAATAGTTCCGGCTTCAAATTTGCCGGCAGCTTCAAAAACAGTGCTGACACTAATGTCTTTGCCCTGATAGCGACCTGGGAGCATTGGTCCGCCGCTAACCACTATAGTAGGAATATTTAATCGTGCAGCAGCCATCAGCATGCCGGGAACAATTTTGTCGCAGTTAGGAATGAGGACTAAAGCATCAAAAGCGTGACCGTTAGCTACTGCTTCAATACTGTCTGCCACCAGCTCTCTACTAGCTAGAGGATATTTCATGCCATCATGGCCCATAGCAATACCGTCACAAATACCGATAGCAGGGAATTCAATAGGAGTACCGCCATTTTCCAGTACACCGTATTTTACAGCCTTGGCAATTTCGTCCAGATGCATATGACCGGGAATAATTTCATTTTGAGCATTACAAATACCGATTAAAGGACGCTTTAATTCATCCTCAGTATAGCCCATAGCATAAAATAGGGAACGGTGAGCAGCCTTAGTGGAGCCCAGCTTAACAATGTTACTTCTCATGTGTGAATAACCTCTTTTCGTCTTTGAAAGTTAGTTATAAGCCAGAGAATTTTTACTCTAGCTTAAATATCTTGCTTAAACATTATATTTAAATATTTTACTCCACATTTACAGTTTAGTCAATTTTAAAGTGAAGTTTTTGGTGTAACGTAAACGGTTTGCTGGTCGGTGTAAATAACAAAGCCAGGCTTACTGCCGTTAGGTTTTTTTACAAAGCGCTTCTGGGTATAATCCACTGCTACCTTGGAGGAGCTTTTTCCCTTGCTAAAACCTGCTGCAAAGCTGGCAGCAAGAAGAATATGTTCTTCTAAGGGGGTGGGCAGAGTAGTTTTTAAAAGCACATGGGAGCCAGGCATATTTTTTACGTGGAACCATAGGTCCTGTCCCCGTCCTAATTTAAAAGTAACATAATCATTTTGTTTATTGTTTTTACCAATATAAAGGGTGGTGTCCTCTGTTAGCTTTATTTGCAGGGGCTTAGATTTTTCTGTACCTAAGGCTTTCTTTTTAGGCTTAGCCAAAAGTCCTAACTCCATAAGCTCTTCTTTAATTTCACTTATTTCACCCTTAGTAGTGGCTGTGGTCAGAGAGGTTTCTAAAGAAGCTAAATAATCTAAAAGGGCGGTGGTTTCCTCCTGCTGTTTCTTTATTTCGCCTAAAGCTCTTTTATATTTATTATATTTTTTATAATAGCCTTGAGCATTATCGATGGCCGACTGGGAAGGAGAAAGGGTAATGGTTAAGGTAGCACCATCATAAATATTTTCCAAGGAAATTTTGGCAGCACCCTTAGGAATTTCGTAGAGATGAGCCATAAGAGTATCGCCTATGATTTTATGACTATCAGCATTTTCTGCGGTAGCTAGATCGTCGGCTAAATATTTAAGCTTTTTTTTAGTTTTAGTTAGGGCACTAGCCACGATCTTAGTCAGTAGCTCCTTATCAGGAATTTGTACAGGTACAAGAGTAGCACTGTAGCTAAGGGCGTCTAAGAGGGAGGGGAAGGCAAGGCAGCTTTCCTTGCCTATGTTTTGAGGCTTATAGGGCAGAACCTGCTTCATCACATTTCTTTGATTAATAGTGGCATAAAAGCCTTGGGGCGTAGTACATTCCCTTTGTAATTGGTCCAAAACCTGACCACAGGTGAAAAATTCTTCCGGAGTAAGGGAGGTAGTATCTAGGGGTAAATGACATCTTGTTAAAATTTCTTCAGCCAGATTTTTGCCAATACCTCGGGTGGTGGCAATCAGCTTAGAGCTCCAGCTTTCAGGGCCCGTGTTGATAGCGCTGAGAAGCTCCAGAGAGGACGTAGTTAAAAAATTCTTGCCCTCCTGAGGAGGTGGCGGCATATATTCCTTGCCGGGCAGTATTTGTCTCACACTGCTTTGCCCCTTACCAATGTGACGAGCAGCATCTAAAATAATATTATTTTCATCGGTGAAAATAATATTACTATTTTTACCTGTGAGCTCAAAAATTAAATGTTTAGTCACAATTTGCCTAGAGGGACCGATAAGATCCAAAGAAAAGGTAATCACTCTTTCTAGGGAGTCTTGTTCAATGGCAGTTAGACGACCTTCCTCCAGATGCTTGCGTAAAAGCATACAAAAAGTAGAGGGAAAGTCAGGCCTTTCAGGTAATTTTTCGGGTAAATAAAGGAGAGGGCTGCCTCCACCTAAATCTGCCAGAAAATTTACTGTAGTATTATTTTTGTTAATTAAAAGTAGGAGCGCTTCCTTACTGGGAGCAAAAATTTTAAAAACCTTGCCTCCTAGGAGAGCCTTTTGCAGCTCTAGGGTGAGTAATCTTAGGGTAATGCCTTCTAAATTCATAATATTCCTTTCTAAGGAGCTATTTACACCTTATAGATAAATAATGTATAATAGATAAGATACTTTTCAAAAAAAAATGCTTTGTCATCTCAGTATAATATGCTTCAGCGTAGAGGTCAACAAAGGAAGGAGTATAGTATGAAGAAAATAATTTTAGCACTAGCTATCCTCATGGGATTTTGTCAGGTTTCTAACGCCATGCTGCCAATTGATGAAACGAATGTTAAGGCGGCTCAGAATTTTGGTTTAACGCAAAAAAACACTACTACTGACAGGATGCTTGCTCCCTGGACGGTTCAAGACAGAAAAAAAGCTAATAAATATGGCTTAAATGAAAGAGCCATTGTTTATTCTCCCTATGCTACGGTAGCTGTCAGTGCTCAAAGCGCAGCTAAGGCAGGAAAGACCGTTAGCCTCGAGGAGTCCATGGCTGTAGCTAAAGAATACGATGGGATTTTGGCTGTGGGTTTAGTTATTGATTCTACGTTCAAGGTTGAGCCTAAATATTTAAAAATTAAGCTCTATCAAGAGGATGCTGTGGTGGAGCCCTATGCGACTACCTTGGAAAAGGCAGTGGTAGGCACCAGGACCATGAGCAAAAGTCAGCTGGAGGATAAAAATAAAGGTGGACTTTCTGAGTCAGAAAAGAAAAAACTGGCTGTAGTGAAAAAGGAAGTAGAAAATAAAAGCAAGGCAGCAGGGCAAAAGAGGATAGTGCCTAAAATACCGGCTACCAATGTACCTGTGCCTGCTGAGCCTAAGGTAGCGGTGAAGGTTTGGAGCTTACAATACTTTACTTATTTTGATTTAAGTAAATTCACTGCTAAAAAGCATGTGGTCTTAAAGGTCACGGATCAAGCAGGAGGAGAAAGAGAATTTGTTTTAGATCTACCCAATATGAAATAAAAGGCAGGTGTTATCATGCTTAAAAGCATGACCGGGTATGGCCGAGGCAGCTATGAAGATGCTGCCTTCTCCTTTGTTATTGAAATTAAAACAGTTAATCATCGCTATAATGAAGTAGCTATGCGTTTGCCGCGTTTCTTAAATCCCTTAGAGGACAAAATCAGAAAGGCAATTTTAGCCAAAGTAGCCAGAGGCAGAGTTGATGTCTTTGTTACTGCTTCTTATGAGCCTGTGGAAGGTTACAGGCTCAAGGTGGACAAAAATTTGGTCAAGGCATATAATAAAGCTTTGCAGGAAATAGGTTCTCAGCTAGGGGTGGAGGATGCTGCTGTAGGACAGGGACAGAAGCTCTTTTATATAGCTAAGTGCCAGGATGTTATTTCTACAGATGATGCTCTTCCTGAGGCTACAGAGTTATGGCCCTTAATGGAGGGTGCAATTAACGAGGCGCTTACTCATTTGCTCCAGATGAGGGAGGCTGAGGGACAAAATATTTCCGGCGATATTAAAAATAGAGCGGATTTAATTGAAACGAAGCTTTTAGAGATAGAGCAAAGAGCTCCCTTAGTAGTTACAGAATATCAGGAGAAATTGCGCCTTAGAGTGGAGGAGCTTTTAAAGGGGTGTGCTGAGGGAAGGATAGCTGAGGAACGCCTTATGCAGGAGGTTGCTATTTTTGCTGACAGGGTTAATATTACCGAGGAATTAGTGAGATTAAAAAGTCATTTGCAGCAGTTTAAAGCTATGCTGGCCTCTGTTAAGCCCATAGGCAGAAAGATGGATTTTTTAGTGCAAGAATTTAATAGGGAAGCCAATACCATAGCTTCTAAGGCCAATGACCTAACCATTACCGCTTTGGATGTGGAAATCAAAGCAGAGATTGAAAAGATTAGAGAACAAATTCAGAATATAGAATAGTCGAGGTGCAGCATGGATTTACAGTTAATTAACATTGGCTTTGGTAATATTGTTTCGGCTCATAGAATTGTTACTATTATTGGACCGGAGTCTGCACCAATTAAGCGTATTGTACAAGAAGGCAAGGAAAAGGGTTTAGTTATTGATGCCACCTATGGCAGAAGGACTAGGGCAGTTTTGATTATGGATAGTGGTCATATTGTTTTATCTGCCTTATTGCCGGAAACCATTGCTAATAGGCTAGAGCAGGATGAAGAGGAAGATATGGAAGATGCTTTGCCGAAGGAGGATGAATAATGAAGAAGCCTGAAGGTATTCTCCTAGTTCTCTCCGGACCCAGTGGTGCAGGTAAGGGCACTATTTGCAAGGCTCTTTTAGAAAAGAGAAAAGACATGGCTTATTCTGTCTCCTGTACAACCAGGCAGCCTCGGGTGGGCGAAGTGGATGGAGAAAATTATTTTTTTAAAACCAGAGACGAATTTGAAGCTCTTTTGGCCAAGGATGGCTTTTTAGAGCATGCAGATGTTTATGGTAATTACTATGGTACTCCTAGAGCCTATGTGCTGGAGCAATTAGCTAAGGGCAAGGATATAGTTTTAGAGATTGACCCTCAGGGAGCCTTGCAGGTGAAAAAGAATTTCCCCGATGGTGTTTTTGTTTTTATTGTGCCACCTTCCTTGGATGAATTATCCAAGCGCATTTACAAAAGAGGTACGGATGCGGTGGATGTGATTAAAAAGCGTCTAAGCGCTGCCACCTCTGAGCTAGCCTATGCAACTAAATATGACTATTTAGTAGTTAATGATGAAGTGGAAAAGGCAACTAATAAGGTCAGCAGTATTGTAGAAACAGAGCATTTGCGCGTGGACAGGACTTATTACATTGTTGATGAGATCTGCCATGGGCAAAAAAATGAGGAGTGATGATAATGTCAATGGTAAAACCTTCAATTGATTATTTAGCAGAAAAGGTGGATAGCAAGTATTCCCTGGTTATTTTAGCTGCTAAAAGAGCTAGAGAGTTAGTAGCTCATGCTCCTAAGCTAGTGGATTCACATTCCAACAAGCCTGTTTCCGTTGCACTGGAGGAAATAGGAGAAAATATTTTAACCAATGCTAATCAAAAGGATGTAAGCAAATAGGAGGGCGCTATGCTACAGGGGAAAAAAATTGCTGTAGGTGTTACCGGAGGAATTGCTGCCTATAAGGCTGTCACTCTGGTTAGCCGTTTAGTCCAACGTGGAGTACAGGTTCGTGTGGTAATGACCGAAGCTGCTACTCATTTAGTGACCCCTTTAACCTTTAAGGAAATTAGTGGAAATCCGGTAGCTGTGGATATGTGGTCCGGCAATCAAGAGTTTAATGTAGAACATATTGCTCTCGGACAATGGGCGGATCTTATGCTTGTAGCTCCGGCTACAGCCAATATTATTGGTAAAATGGCCTCCGGGATTGCCGATGATCTTCTATCTACAACCTTAATTGCTTTCACTAAGCCTATCATTATTTGTCCTGCCATGAATACAGCCATGCTGGAGCAACCTGTGGTACGGAGGAATTTAGACTATTTATCCCAGCTAGGCATTAAAATTATGACCAGTGCTTCCGGTTATTTAGCCTGTGGCACTAAGGGCCTGGGAAGATTACCTGAGCCTGACGCTATTGTGGCCTATGTGGATGATTTTTTTGCTCAAGAAAATGGTGACTTAAAGGGTAAAACTGTGCTAGTTACAGCCGGTGGTACCAGAGAAGCCATTGACCCTGTGCGCTTTATTGGCAATCTATCCACCGGTAAGATGGGCTATGCTGTAGCCGAGGAGGCTTTATCCAGAGGAGCTAGGGTTATTTTAGTTTCTGCTCCCAGCGCTTTAACACCGCCTCAGGGGGTGGAATTTGTTCCCGTTGTTTCGACAGAGGAAATGCTTAAAGCAGTACTTCATTATTACGAAGAAGCTGATATCGTAGTAAAGGCTGCTGCTGTTTGTGATTATAAGCCGGTGAAGACTGCCGATCATAAGATTAAAAAGGAAGAGATGGCCAGCCTAACCCTGGAGCTGGAGAAAAATACGGATATTTTAGCCCAGCTGGGTCAAAGGAAAAAGCACCAATTTCTTATTGGATTTGCCGCAGAAACCGACAATTTAGTTGCCAATGCTGCAGCTAAAATTAAGAAAAAGAACTTAGATATGATTGTGGCTAATGATGTGACTAAAGAGGGGGCCGGCTTTGGTACGGAAACCAATTTAGTACAATTTCTTTATCCCCAGAAGGAGAGCGAACAGCTTCAGCTCATGAGTAAGCGACAAGTGGGTCAAAAAATTTTGGATAGAGCCTTAGCTGCTTTAGTAAAGAAGAAAAAAGAAGAAGCACAAGAGCAACCCGAGGCTTAGACCTTGGGTTGTTTTATATTTAAATGTTTCTTATTTTCTTTCTAAGTGGTAAAATTAAGCATAACATATCATTAAGATAGAACGGAGCAAATGGATGAGAGCTTTTACCAAGGTTTATATTACCAAAAAGGGAGAGTTTGCTGCAAGAACGGGACATCCCTGGGTTTTTGAGGAAGAGATAATCAGAGTGGAGGGGCCTTACGAAAACGGTGACTTGGTGGACGTTATGAATACTAAGGCTAAATACATAGGTACCGGCTTTATTAATGACCATTCTAAGATCAGAGTGCGTATTATCTCTCGCAATACTAATGATAAATTTGATGAGGAATTTTTTGCTAGACGCTTGCAGTAT
>CAZTGQ010000018.1:0-4224 GCA_964613345.1 uncultured Acidaminococcales bacterium
CGCCCATTTAGCCAGCTGATGCTGAATAACAGTTTTACCACTACCAAAGGGACCGGGTACTGCTGCAACACCGCCCTTAGCAATGGGAAATAGTGCATCAACAACTCTTTGTCCTGTAACCATAGGCTCCTCAGGTGGAAGCTTTTCTTTGTAGGGACGGGCAATACGTACAGGCCAGGTTTGCAGCATGGGGAATTCCTTCACCGTGCCATCTTCACCCTTCAGCTTGTAAACAATTTCTGTAATAGTAGCATCGCCACTAAAAACCCATTCCACTATACCGGACTCCTTAGGTGGCACCATAATTCTATGGAGCACAGCAGGAGTTTCCTGAACTGTACCGATTACATCGCCGCCTTCTACCTTATCGCCAATCTTAGCTACAGGTACAAAGGTCCATTTCTTTTCTCTATCTAGCTTAGGCACATTAATGCCTCTGGTAATACGGTCACCGGCTAATTTGTAAATTTCTGTTAGAGGTCTTTGAATACCATCAAAAATACTCTCTATTAAACCCGGAGCCAATTCCACTGATAAAGCAGCACCTGTGGACTCTACGATTTCACCTGGTCCAAGACCTGCGGTTTCCTCATAAACCTGAATGGATGCTTTATCATCTCTTAATTCAATTACTTCTCCAATCAGCTGTTTATCACTAACGTGCACAACATCATAAAGCTGTGCATCGCTCATACCTTCAGCTACAATCAGCGGACCGGATACTTTTACTATTGTTCCACTCATCGGCTTATCACTGTCCTTCCTTGAATAAAATATCTGCTCCTACTGCCTTTTCCACATTAGATTTAATGCGGCTCATACCCAAGCCCAGAGACTTACTACCTGCAGGAATAGGGATAATAGCAGGGAAAGTAGCAGTAGCGTAAATATCAATAACTTCCTGCACCTTTTGTGCTGCTGTTTCCGTAATATAGATGATAACGTAACCACTATCTGCCAATTTATGAATTCTGCGTTCAATCTTATTTGCTTCTTCCTCGTAAAATACATCGAAGCCCACCGCCTTAAAAATCATGACGGAACTGGGGTCTCCAATGACTGCGATTTTTCTTTCTTGCATATCGCACCTCCCGTATCAAGATTTTTAAGCGTAGAGCTGGGGCAAGGGTGCTTCAAAGCCGCCTTCCTTAGAGCCAAAGATAACTCTTAGGGCTTGAGCCTCAGCATCTCTGGCCTTTAGATAGCCAATAATAGGACCTAAGGTACTATTATCCCATTTTACCTCTCTCAAAATATCCATCAGCTTAGTTCTCATGGCAGCAGCAATGGTAGCAATATCCCTAGTCTGCACATAATCATTTAAGGTTTGAGAAATGTCCGCACCGCAGCTACCTCTATTTAAGCGTGCAGGCAATTGCTCCAAGGGAGTTTCCACATTATCCAAAAAGGTCTTCCTGTCAATATCACCACAAGCCAAAAGTAATTCCTTAAGCTTATCCTCATCCCAATGGAGAAGTCTTGCTCTCACTAAGCTCAGTGTGTTTTGAAAGTCTGCTCTGGCAGTAAAATATTTCCGCACAAAGCCCTTTTCGCCTCTTGCTGTTAAAATCTCTTGAGCATAACTAAACATTGCTCCGTCTAGCATAGCACTAAAATGCATGGGGTCTACTACACCTCTGGCTAAATCTGCCTCAATTTTATCCCAAGCTTGAGCGTAAATCTTAGGCAGTCTAGAGTAGTTTTTCCCTGCAATAGCACTAGTTAAAACCTCCAAGCTAAAATGTCCGCCATCTCGTAAATAAGGCGTAGCATCCTCACCTAGCAATCTAGCCTTTAAGAGAGTTTTCATATTATGAGTATCCACTCTTAAAAGAAACAAGCCTGTTAAATCTCCATCCGGGGTCAATTCAATAATTTTTCTGCGAGCAATATTCATTTGCTCTCTGATAATCAAATCTATGTCACCGGTTATTAGTTCTTCTTCAGTAACATTACCTTCTCCATAGCCAGTTTCCACTAAAAGGGCCATAGCCTCTTTTACGGTGGGAGCCTCGGAGATACGTCTAAGTTGACTTTGATTTAAAAGTCTAGTAGACATCACGCTGATTCTACCTATAGCATATTCATAACTGGGTTGAGGCATCTTACTTCACCTCCGTACCAAATAATATGGCCGCTACTTCACGCTCCTGCTTTTGTCTTACGTCCCTTAAAATAGAGGCGAAAGAGCCATCATAGTCAGTAGTAGTTCCTTCTAGTTCAACGCCACCTGTAAATTTCGCTGGTATGTCACTTAAGGTGAGCTTTCCTATCTTCCCCTTAGCTACTAGGGCTGCGTTAAGCTTAGCTAAAAAGCCATTTTTATATTTAGGCAAATCCTGGGCCGGAGCATGGAGCACTTCCTGTCCGGTTTCACTGCCGGCTACCACAATAGAGGTGATTAGCGCCTCCCACTTATCAGTAGGCAGCTTAGCCAAAGCTTCCTCTACCTGAGCAAAAACCTTTTCCATCACAGCACGCTTACTACTGAGATTCCTTTTCCGGCACTCTAGCTCAGCGATCAAGACCTGTCGTCTGCCCACTTCCTCGGCTTCACTTTTGGCTTGGAGCTGTAGGGACGTAATTTCCTCTTGAGCAGCAGCTAAAAGCTTAGTTTCCACCGCCTGCGCTTTTTCCCGAGCACCTTGAAGGATGATAGCATTTTGCTTGGCAGCCTCTTCTTCTATTTTTGCAATAATCTTATTACCTGCCACTGTATCTTCCTCCTTGCTTAAAGTTTAATACCGTTCACCATGATGAAGGAAATCAGTAAGGATAGCACTGCGTAGGTCTCAACCATAGCTGCTAAAATAATACCCTTACCTGTTTCTTCCGGACGCTTAGCGCAAAGATAAATACCTGAAGCAGCTACCTTACCCTGATAAATACCGGAGAACAAGCCGCCAATACCCATGGGCAAAGCTGCGCAAAGGAAAGCAATTCCTTGGAAGGTAGTTAAATCCTTTACCTCACCGTTAACAGCACCAATATTTAGCAAAATAACAAAGGCAATCAATAGACCGTAAATACCCTGTGTACCTGGTAGTGCTTGCAAAATCAAGACATTACCAAACTTGTCCGGATCTTCAGAAATAACTCCTGCACCTGCTTGTCCTGCAATACCAACACCCAAGGCGCTACCAACACCTGCCAAAGCAGCTGCCACAGCAGCACCTCCAAAAGCTAAAGCTGTACCTAAAGTAATCATAATTTAATTCCTCCTTAACCGTTTTATTTAGTAATATTTGTATATTTTGTTCTCAAGGCCAATGGCAAAAAGGCTTTGCCTCCTGCTTCATAAAACTTACCAAAAAATTCAATGTACTGCAAACGACTACTGTGCACAAAGGCTCCTAAAACATTAATCACAATATTAAAGGCATGTCCACCAAAGACCACTAGTGCAGCTACTACCATGCCTAGAGGACCTGCGCCCATGAGCATTTGAGCAATGGTATTGATAACCATGGCAATAACACCGGTAGCAAGACCTAAAGCAAAAAGTCTGGAATAGCTAAGTAAGTCACTCAAATAACCGCTGATGTTGTACAAGCTAAGAAGTCCACTGGTAAGCCTGCTCACAAGACCGCTCTTCTCTCGGCCACCAAAAAGGATAATAATACCTGCGCCACTTAGCGCCAAATATTTGCCCACCTGTCCCGGCACTAAGGCCATACAGAAGAAGCCTGCGAACATCAGTAGCCATGAAACTTCATCACAGATGGCGGACATAACATCTCCCTGCTTTAAAAGCATGTAGATTTTTAGTAGCATTCCCACAACTATGTGTAGGGTTCCCAAGCCGAAGCAGAGGGCCAGCATTTTTAGCGGCTCCTTCATGGGAGCAAAAAGCAGGGGATGCCATTCCAAGCCGAACCAGCCTCCGAAAAGTGCGCCCCACAAAACTGTGGAAATACTGCCAAAGAAAATAACCTTGGCTAGCTTGCCGGCAAAGCCCTCAGGTTTAAAAAGCTTTATCGCTATAAACAAGAGTACCGTCAACACCAATCCGTAACCTGCATCAGAGAGCATCATACCGAAAAAGATGAAGTGAAAGGGTGCCATAATAAAATCAGGGTCTATAGAGCCTGCCATAGGCCGAGAATATAGTTCAATAACTGATTCGTAGGGCTTTACAAGAGAGTTGTTCTCCATAACCGTAGGTGGAATTTCTCCCCCCGTATGCTCTAAAAATTCTAACTGATAAGCATCAGTCACCTCTTG